>NZ_JAMZGH010000007.1:0-173505 GCF_024158805.1 Chromobacterium sp. S0633
CCGGCGAGCCGGACGCGGCGGCCGGGCGGGCGCTGGCCGCCGGGCTGGCCTTGATCGAGCAGGGCGCGCCGGCCTACGGCCCCTGGGTGCGCCGCCTGGTGCGCCAGGTCCGGCCGCTGAGGCAAAGCGGCGGCCTGGTGTCCAGCTGGAGCAGCCTGCACTATCCGGGGCTGGTGTCGATGACGCTGTTCGCCTCGCCGCTGGACATGGCGGAAACCCTGGTTCACGAAGCCAGCCATCAGCACTTCCACTTGCTGGACCGGTTGTTCCCCTTGAGCGAGCGCGGGGCGGAAGAATGGCTGTACTCCCCGGTCAAGCGCTGTCGGCGTCCGGCCCTCATGCTGCTGCTGGCCTACCACGCCTTCGGCAATGTGGCGCTGTTTTTCGACGCCTTGCGCCGCAACGGCCGCTTGGCGGACGCCGACTGGCGTCATCACATGGCGGACTTGCGCGACTGGCTGCCGCGCATGGCCGCGGAACTGGAGCGGGCGCGCAGTCTGAGCCCGGCAGGGCGGCGCTTCCTGGACGCCTTGCAGTTGCCATTGCGGCCGCTGCTGAAGCCGGCGGCGAGCCCGATCGAGGAGATCGCGCGATGACCCCTGAAATCGCCCGCGCTTATTCCAGCCCCTTCGAAGCCTTCGATGAGGACTGGCACGCCGGCTGGACGCGGCAGCTGCGCGGCCGGCAGTTGAACGCCTTTCTCGAACATTGGCGGCCCTTGCTGCAGCGCCACGCGCCCGGCATCGCCCCGGCCTTGTCGGAGATGGCCGCCGCCATGCTGTCCGCGGGCGGCGCCGACGCGGCCGAGACCGCGCGGCTGACCGAGCTGGCCGCGCATCCGTTTTGCAATCTGCAAGCGCTGCGAGACGAAGAGGCCCGCCAGCCGGACCTGTTGCTGTCGCGCGCGCTGCAATGCGCGCTGCACTGGACCGCGCACCGGCCCGGCCGCGAATTCCACCTGCGGCTGTCCCGGCCGCTGGCGCTGGGCTTCGCCGGCTACGCGCTGCCGGCCGCCGTCGCCTACCGCGTCAGCGGCGACGCGCAAAGGCTGGAAATCCGGCTGGACACCGCCGCGCACACGCAGCGCGGTTGCGCTTTCGAGCGCGAGGGCGAGAGCTGGCGCAGCGTGACGGGACCGGCGCGCAAACTGCCGGCCGTCGCCCTGGGCGAGGCGGGGCCGGACATCGTGCTGCGGCCCTTGCCGCGCAGCCTGCTGAACCCGGACCCGGAGGTCGTCCCGGCCGGCCCGGGCTGCGCCGCCACCTTGAACCGGGCGATGACGCTGATCGCCTGTTATTCCCCGGCCTACCACCGCTGGATCGCCCGTCTGCTGCGCGTGGTGTCCCCGCTGCGGCTGGAACCGGGCAAGTTCAACAGTGAAAGCTATTCCATGCTCAACGGCGCGCTGTACATGACCATCCATCCGGACCCCTTGCGCTGCGCCGAAACCCTGGTGCATGAGGTCAGCCACGATTATCTGCACCAGCTCGCCGCCATGGGCGCGCTGAGCGATCCCTCGCTGGGCGAAACCTTCCATTCCCCGGCGCGCGGCGCGCAGCGGCCGACGCTGGGCATCCTCAAGGCCCACCACGCCTTCGTCAACGTGCTGATTTTCTACTACCGGCTGATCATGGCCGGCGTCGCGGTGCACAGCGAGCTGGCGCGCAATGTGTCGGAGCTGGAAGACTGGCGCGCCCAGATGGAAGAATCTCTGGCCCGGGCGCGGGCGCTGACCGCGCTGGGACAGGCCTTGTGGCGGCCGCTGGCGCTGAGGGCGGACCAGTTCCGCGCCTTGGCCGGCCGCGACGCCGCGGCACATTGCGCATAGGGGGCGATCATGTTGGAAAACGTGCTGTTCTTCGAGCAACCGTACCGCCACTTCCTCTGCTTCGACACCTTCGACGAGACGGTGGCCCAACAGGCGGACGCGGTGCTCAGAGGCCCGCTGCCCTGGGAGGAGCGGGTGGGGGATTTCTTCGTCACCTACCGGCTGGATCTGCGCCGGCTCTATCAGCTGCGGCCGGACGCGCCGGCCTTTGTGCGCGAGGAGTTTCTGGACGCCTTGCGCGAGCAGATGCAAATCCTGTTCGAGGTGCCGCTGTCCGCGGACGACATTCAGGTGCTGGGGCACCGCATGGTGCCGGGCCAGCGCATCGGCGTGCATAACGACAATCCCGGCCTGGGCTACGAAGGCTACCGCGTGGTGGTGCAATTCACCCGCGACCACCGGCCGGAAGACGGCGGCTTGCTCAATATCCACGCCGGCGACGAGCCGGAGGCCGTCTACCAGAGCATCCGGCCCTATCCCAATATGGCCTTCGGCTTTGAGATGAGCGCGCATTCCTATCACTCGGTGTCGGCGCTGACGCGACAGCCGCGCGACGCGCTGATCTTCAATTTCTGGCACCAGGGGAACACCCCGGCGGTGGAGCGCCGGGTGCGGCAAACCCTGGCGCAGCTGTTTCCGGACGCGGCGCTGGCCGCATCCGATCCCGGCGAGCGCGGCCTGCACCGCGACGGCGACGTTTCGGATGCGCCCGATTGGCCGGCGCCGAGCGCGGCGCAAGCGCTGTTGGCGGAGTGGGGGCTGGGCGGCGCGGCGCAGGCGGCCGGCCTGCTGCTGGCCGCCGCCCGTTCCGGCGCGCCGGAACCCGTCCGCGCGCCGGAAGTGAGCGCGGCCCTGGCGCGGCTGGGATTCGCGCCCGGCGCGCCGCTGCCGGCCAGCGAGGCCATACACGCCGCCGCCCAGGTCAACGTGGGCTTGAGCACCGATCCGGACACCCTGCGCGCCGCGCTGGTGCTGGCGGTGTGGGTGGCCAGCGCGCCCAGCCGCATGTTCACCCACGAGCATTGGCGCCGCTGCGCCGCCCAGGTTCGCCCCTGGGCGCACCGCTTGCCGATACGCGTGATGCACCTGGCCGAGACGCTGTTCCCGGAATGGCCTCAGACCGGCGCGGGGTAGGAGGGTCCGGCCGACGCGCCGAGCGCCGGCTCAGGCCTTGACGGCCGCCGTCCAAAGCGGGGCCATGGCGACGCGCACCGAGGCCAAGAGCCGCTCGCGCGGCACGCCGTCGCGCGCCTGCACCGAGATGCCGTGCAATTGCGCGGCGTAGAAATCGCCCAGGGCGTCCGCATCGGCGTCCGGCCGCAGCTGGCCGTCGGCCACGCCGCGCCGCAGCCGCTCCGTCACCGATTGGGTGCGCTCTTGGCGCTGCGCGCGCAGCCATTCCTGCACGCCGTCGTTCTGTTCCGAGCAATTGGTGGCCGCCGACACCACCATGCAGCCCTGCGGCGCGTCATGCCGGGTGTAGAGCATGACCGCGTCGCGCAGCATCCGCTCGATGGCGGCGGCCACATCGCTCTCCTGGCGCAGCGCCAGATCGGCGAAGCCGCCGTCCCCGGCGGCGTAGCGCGCCACCGCCTCGCGGAACAAGCCCTCCTTGCTGCCGAAGGCCGCGTAGATCCGCGCCGAGGCGATGCCCAGCGCCGCCACCAGATCCGACATCGACGTGCCCTCGTAGCCGCGCCGCCAAAAGGCCAGCATCGCCTGTTGCAACGCCTGTTCCCGGTCAAACTCCCTAGGCCTGCCCGCCATCTTTCCGCCTCGCTCGATTGTTCTTGGGCGGAATTTTATCGCGCTCCGCCGTTGACGTGTAGCCTTGGCGTCGCCTATTATTTGTCGATCGACAAACAATTAAGGGCGACACATGAAAACACTCAAGGGACCCAGCCTGCACCTGGCTCAATTCGGCGCGGATCAAGCCCCGTTCAACAGCCTGGACGGCATCGCCGGCTGGGCGGCGCGCACCGGCTTCAAGGCCTTGCAGATTCCGGCCTGGGACAGCCGCTTCATCGATGTGGAGCGCGCCGCCGTCAGCCAGGACTATTGCGATGAAATCACCGGCACGCTGGCCGCGCACGGTTTGGAGATCAGCGAGCTGAGCACGCATATCTTCGGGCAACTGGTCGCCGTGCACCCGGCCTACGACGCGATGTGCGACAACTTCGCGCCGCCGGGCCTGCGCGGCAAGCCGGCGGAGCGCGCCGCCTGGGCGTTGGAGCGTCTGCGGATGGCGGCCCAGGCCTCGCGGCGGCTGGGCCTGAGCGAGATGGGCACGTTTTCCGGCTCCTTCGTCTGGCCGTATCTGTTCCCGTTTCCGCAACGGCCGGAAGGGCTGATTGAAACCGCCTTCGAAGAACTGGCGCGGCGCTGGCGGCCGATTCTCGACGTCTGCGACGAACACGGCGTCAATCTGTGCTACGAAATCCACCCCAGCGAAGACCTGCACGACGGCGCCAGCTTCGAACGCTTCTACGAGCTGGTGGACCGGCACGCGCGCTGCAAGATGCTGTTCGACCCCAGCCACCTGGTGTTGCAGCAACTGGACTACCTCGCCTTCCTGGACATCTATCACGAGCACATCCGCATGTTCCATGTGAAGGACGCCGAATTCCGGCCCAACGGCCGGCAAGGCATTTACGGCGGCTACAGCGGCTGGATGGAGCGCGCCGGACGCTTCCGTTCCCTGGGCGACGGCCAGGTGGACTTCAAGGCGATCTTCTCCAAGCTGGCGCAATACGACTACGCAGGCTGGGCCACGCTGGAGTGGGAGTGCTGCCTCAAGAACCAGGAGGACGGCGCGCGCGAAGGCGTCGACTTCATCAACCGCCACATCATCCATGTGACCGAGCGCGTATTCGACGACTTCGCCGGCGCCGCGGTCGATCAGCAGCAGATCCGCGCGATGCTGGGCATCGCCTGACTTCCCATTCCCTTTTTCAGCGAGACTACAGATGTCGGCACTTCCCCTTATCGACACCGAACCCGATTTCATTCACGACTACGTGCGGCTGGACGGCCAGCGCGTCCATGTGGTCACCGCCGGAGGCGGCCGGCCGGTGCTGCTGATCCCCGGCTGGCCGCAAACCTGGTTCGCCTGGCGTCATGTGATGCGCGCCTTGGCCGCGCGCGGCTTCCAGGCCATCGCCGTGGATCCGCCCGGCACCGGCTTGTCCAGCCGGCCGGACAGCGGCTACGACACCGGCGCCGTCGCCGCGACATTGCACCGGGTGATGAGCCGGCTGGGCCATGAGCGTTACCAGGTGGTGGGCCACGATGTGGGCATGTGGCTGGCTTACGCGCTGGCCAGCGACCACCCCGGCGTGGTCAGCCGGCTGGCGCTGACCGAGGCGGTGATACCCGGGCTGGCGCCGGCGCCGTCGATTTTCGCGCCGCCGGAGGAGAACATCTTCCTGTGGCATTTCATGTTCAACCAGCTGGCCGACTTGCCGGAAACGCTGATCGCCGGGCGCGAGCGCGCCTATCTGGACTTTATGTTCCAGCGCTGGTCATGGCGGCGTAACCGGGTGGCGGCGGAGGTGTATATCGACGCCTACTCCTCGCCGGGCGGCCTGCGCGGCGGCTTCGCCTATTACCGGGCCATTCCCGAAACCATTCGCCAGAACCAGCGGCGCGCGCAAAGCAAGCTGGCCATGCCGGTGCTCGCCATCGGCGCCGAACACGCCACCGGCAAGGCCCCGCTGGACACCATGCGCGGCCGGGCCGACGATTTGCGCGGCGTGGTGATTCCGGATTGCGGCCACTTCATCATGGAGGAGGCCGCCGAGGCGTTCATCGCCGAACTGCTGCCCTTCCTGGAAAGCGAGGACTGAGATGCCCTTGGACAGCAAGATCCAGCAGTGGCTGGAACAGGCGGCGGCGGGCGAGGCCGGCGCGCCCGTGGACATGGCGCGGCTGCGCGCCGACACCGACGCCGGGCTGCGCCAACAGCAGGGCCCGCTGGAAGACGTGGCGCGGGTGGAGGTGTTCCAAGTGAAGGCGCGGGACGGCTACCCGCTGCGGGTGATCGGCTATTGGCCCGAGGCCCGCGCGGCGGCGCAGCCGGCGCTGGTCTTCGCCCACGGCGGCGGCTGGTGCCTGGGCTCGGCCGATGTCTACGACAACCCCTGCCGCGCGCTGGCCCAGGCCACCGGCTGCGTGGTCTTGTCCGTCGATTACCGGCTGGCGCCCGAGCACCGCTATCCGGTGCCGCTGCACGATGTGTACGACGCCTTGTGCTGGGCGTTTGAACACGCGCAAGCGCTTGGCCTGGATCCCGCCCGGCTGGGCGTGGCCGGAGACAGCGCCGGCGGCAACCTCGCCGCCGCGGCCTGCCTGCTGGCGCGCGATCAGGCAGGCCCATCCATCGCCCATCAACTGCTGATCTACCCGGCCTTGAGTCACCAGATGGACAGCGCCTCCTATCAGGCTTACGGCGATGGCTATTACCTGACGCGGGAGTTGATGCGCTTCTGCTATGCCACCTATCTCTCCGCGGAGGCGGAGGGGGCGTCGCCCTATGTCTCGCCGCTGCTGGCGACCCGCCTGGACGGCTTGCCGAGCGCGACCATCCTGACCGCCGAGTTCGATCCCTTGCGCAGCGAGGCGGAGGACTACGCCGCGCGGCTGAACGCGGCAGGCGTCAAGGCGACGGCGCGGCAGCTGGACGGCATGGTCCATGGCTGCATCCACATGCTGGGGCTGACGCCGGCCGCCGGCGCGCTGTTCGACATCGCGGGCGGCGAGGTGAGGACGGCCTTGGGTGTGGACGGCCAACTGCGTCAGCGCCAGACCGGCTTGCAATGCCTGAAGGGTCTGAGGGCCCAGGTGTTGGAGTCGGTCAAGAACCAGTACGTCATCGAGCGGCTGGGCTTGTCAAATGAGCCGCAGCGTAAGACCTTGATGCAGGTGCAAAGCGCGCTCAAGCGCGGAGATGAAGCCACTGGATAGCGGCTATTGCGATGTGGGGGCGAACAAGGGCAAGGCGACGCTGACCAAAGCCGCCAAACATATCTGGACATCATAGGAAACGAGGGCGCGCATATCCGGCGCGATGGCATGGGCATGGGCGTGGCCTTGGTGGGATGCTGCAGGAGGGAGAGGGCTTCTTTGATGTACTGAAAATAGGAAGTTGGGTATGGGGGAGGGCGGGCAGATCAAGTCTGAACTCCTACAGGTTTGGGCTGGAGCGCTGCCTTTAGAACCTCTTGCTCCTTGTACAAATTGTCGAGGGTGCCCTCAATGAGATGAATGATGTCTTCCAAATTTTCAAGCTCTTCAAGGCCATGAATCATATTTTGAAGGACTGTAACATATATAGTTTGGTCAACTCTCTCAACGTGAAGCGATGCCTCTAGAACCGTAAGATCTGAGTGTGCATGAACTTTGCTTCTGGCCTTCAATATTCGTTCGTGCAATTCGATAAACTCGCATGGGATCCACTTCGTTTCAAGTGCTCTGTATTTTTTTATTGGGCCGTCAGATCTAGTGTATGACGTAGAGTATTCAACCAGTGCGTAACGAAATGCTGGCCCTATTAATGGATTATCCTTTGCATCTTTCACTGAATTCAGGGTTGCCCAGGCATTGTTCAGCCGGTCGATGCAAACCAAGAAATGAAGATAGTCTTCCTGTTGTTCAGTCATAGAAGCCCTAACACTCGAAGTGACGGGCTGTGCGACTAGTGGGTGAGCCACTGGCTGACCAGTCCCTGTTGATTGAAATTTTAGCCCATCTGACGTAGGAAAATAAAATCATCATCTGAAATGCATTTTTCTTCATAATCAAATTGATCGTTAATCATCAATTTAGGAACAATGCTTTCAACTCGATGTTTTGGGCCAACTAATGAAGCGTTTGGAATCAAGACGCACTTAACGAACGGTCTCTCTTCCCATTCTTTCTTTATATAATTTTCTCCAGGCACACAGAAATACCAAGGCTGGTTACCAAAGGCGCTAAATTGAGTGCTTACAATTTCTTGAAGAAGATGAATGGCTTCTATCGCTAGGGACTTGTCGTCTCGATCCGTTTCCGGATTAAAATGAATGGCTCGATTACGCTTTTCATTTAAATCTCTAAATTTCAATGCGGCCTCAGGCAATAGTTCCCTCCAGGATTCCAGTGCATCAATGGCCTGTAACCAGTTATCGAAAGAGTCTTTTTTATAGACTTTTTTATATTCAGAAGAACTCTTGTGATACTCTCTAAGTAGAATCATTAAGTGATTCAAGATTCTTTCGCCCAAAGCACATGCGCCTGTCAATGCGGGGTAGTAACTGCCAATCACATAAGAGTTTCTAATTTGTTCTAGAAATTTATTATGAAACGCAGCCACAGAGAACGGCTTATTGCCTAGTTCAATAAAATTTTCAACTTTACTTTGAATATTGTGCTCCCCGAACTGAAGCTTCAGCCCGGAAATAACTCTGTTCTGAATTTCACTGTACTGAGCTTTAGCTGCTTCATCCCAGTCCTCTTGAACTAGTTCCAAAATATGTGCTCTTGTGTCAAAGTCAAATGAAAGTATTCGATATCTTTTCATGTCATCCAGTGATTGCTAATAGTGTTTATATGGATAGTGGTGTCCGTATAAAAATTGATATTGATGACAAGATTTATAGACTCCAACCGCTTGATATGCAAAGGCATTGTCATAATAAAGTGCTCGTATCTACGGTTTGTCCATCAAACTCATAAGCAGCCTGATGCCCCACTTTATCTAAGACCAATGGCAGCTATAAGTTGCTAAGCTGAGGCCACTTGACAAAATGGGTTGTTGGCTGCTCTGGGGCGAATGCGGACGTTGTGGTCTGTTCCTATGGCTGCCCGCTTTGGCCGATTTACAGCCAGTGGCAAACCGAATTTCTGATCAACTGCTTTGCGGTAGCCCACATAAAAATGCCCCGGCCGAAGCCGGGGCATAAATATTACTATTAAAAATTCATGAAGACTTATAGGTAAAAGCTCATACAGCAATATGCCTGCTTTTACTCTATATAGGCGTCATTGTCGGGGCGCTCCTTGGCGATTTGCCGGGCTACACCAAGCGGTTGATGCGGTTTAAACCGCGGTTCAAGCGCTGTTGCACCGGCTCCAGCAGCGCCACCGCTTCATCGCTGCTGAACAGCAGCGGTTCATCGCGCCGTTGCAGCAGGGTCAGGATGGCTTGCAAGCCGATATGGGCGGCGCGCAGTTCCATCAAGCCCTGCAGCAGACAGGCATCCATTTCCGCGCACTGCTGGGCCAGTTGCTGGCCCAGATGGGACAGCGCGGTTTGATCCGGCTGGGCGTCCATCAAGTTTTGATTCAGCTGCTTCAATTGCTCCATCACGGGTATTGGGCCATCCATGTCATTCTCCTTCCGGCTGCGCCAGCGTGGCTTCAATACCGGCCGCCAATTTCAGGATATGGGTGTCGCGGCCGTGCAGCCCGCAGACGCTCAGGCCGATTTGGGGGGATAGGGGCAGGCTGACGGCGCAGCCGTCCAGCAGATTGACGACGGCGCTATTGCGCTGCACCAGGCGATTCAAGCGGGTATAGGCGTCATCGTTCTCCAGCTGAGCCAGCGTGGGCGGCAGGATCGCCACGGTGGGCATGAGCCAGGCGTCGGCCATGGAGAGCCGCTGCGCGGCGACGGCTTGCAGCGTGCGGCGTTGCTCAAGCAGGTCTTGATAATCCACGGCGCTCTGATTTGCCCCTTGCCGGATGAGTTGGGCAATGCGCGGATCAAGGTGGCGGCAGTCTGCCTCTTCCTGCCGCGCATGGTGCCAGCGCCAAGCTTCGGCTGCGATTTGCCCGCCCTGGGCGTTCATTTCAGCAATCTGCCTGAGTTCGGGAAAGTCGAAGCGAATGATGCGGGCGCCGGCTTTGGACAAGCGCGTCAGCGCCTTGTCGAACGCTTGGGCCACCTCGGGGTCCAGTTGCTCCGCGAGATAGTCCTCGGTGACATAGAGCCGGCATCTTTTGATTCCCGGGGGCTGGCTGTTGCGGATATGGGTGGGCATCCAGCCTCCGCTGAGCACGGCGCTCAGGACCGAGCAACAAGAGACCGAACGCGCCAACATTCCTACGGAGTCCAGCGAGGGCGATAAGGACAGGCAGCCTTGCAGCGGCATCTGTTTTGCCGTGGCCTTGAAGCCGACCAGGCCGCAGAAGGCGGCGGGAATGCGCGCGGAGCCGCTGCTGTCTGACACCAGCGCGGCCGCGCTCATGCCCAGGGCCACGCTGACCGCCGCGCCGGAACTGGAGCCGCCGGCAATACGCGTTGGATCGCCGGGGTTCAGCGGGGTGCCGTAATGAGGGTTCAGGCCCAGGCTGGAGTAAGAGAACTCGCTCATATTGGCGCGCGCCAGCAGTACCGCTCCGGCTGTGCGAAGGCTTGCGACCACGGCTGCGTCCTGGCTGGCGGGCGGCTTGGATTTCAGCACCACGGAGCCGGCGCAAGTGACTTGGCCTTGAACGTCGAAACCATCGCTGATGACGAGGGGAAGGCCGGCCAGCGGGGTGGGGTAGAGCCGGGCGGCGTCAAGTTGCCGGGCAACGGCCAGGGCGGTTTTGGCGTTGACTTGGGTAAAAGCCGCGCCGCCGGCTTGCTGATGGCAGGCAATGGCGTGGAGCGCCTGTTTCGTCAGCTCCACGCTGCTGGTGTTGCCCAGCAGCAAATCCCTATGCAAATGCATCAAGCTGGGTTTCATGTCGTCCCCCATGCCAGATACTCGCTTTGGGCCGCGGTGTTGATCTGCTGCAACTGGGCAGCGTAGTGGTCCAGTACGTCGACGGAGAGGCGAGCTAATAGATGTTGATGGGAGGGGGGAGTGGTTTGGGCTTGGATCGCGGCCAGGGTGGCGCGCAATTGGGAGAGGCAGTTCAAGGCCAGCGCGCAAGCGTCCAGGGTTTGGGACAGCAGGCGCAGTTGTTCCTGGTGAATGGTGGGGGGCGGTTTGGCGAGAGTCGAGGGAGAGGTCATTGCGGTCTCCAAGTCAGCGTTGGAAACCTGTCCGGCGAGACTTGGACAGGCGCGTGACAAGGTTGGAAGACCGGTATCCTAGATCAAAGACCGGTAGTTCACGAGGAACTCCCTGCCACGGCCTGTCCGAATGGGCACAGCGTGGCAGCAGACGTAGTTGTGCCAAAGCTGACACAAACGAGTCTGCGATCTAGGATTTTTGGGCTTCCAAACCCTGCGCGGCGTTATTGGGCGCTGCGCGACACAAAGGGTACTGAGGCGGGGGTGGGGCGTCAAGCTGATGGCGGGGCGGATTGTTTTTGTTGGGACTAATGGATTGGGGAACGACAGGGGTTGGCCGTTTAAGGCTGGGGCGCAGGCGTCAAATTTAGTGGGTTCTGTGGGGCAAGTTGTAGAAGTTCAGACTTGATCTGGCAGCCTTCCGTTTTGACGGCGCCCGATTGTCAGTTCAAATCAGAACTTTTACAGATGAGCGCTTTCATCGCCTGTGCCCGGCTAGCGGCCAGTTCCGCGTCGGCTTTGAACAGCTTGATCAGAGCGTTGTCATTTATTGTTGTGCTCAAGTAGGTGCATCTCTTGCTTCGCTGGACCCTGCGCGCCTGGCCCGGGCTGCCGCCCTTCCACCTGCGGTTTGCGGGCGGATTGAAGGTCGGGGCGGAATTAGGGCATCATGTGCGGCCCGCGTCGTCATGCCGGCCGGGCTCGGCGGGCGTGGTGGCCTAGCATGGATATTCCGCAATTGTAACTTTGAGCGATGACAGATCAACGCCCTTGCACTCAAACCCTGCTGACGGGTTTTCGCATCGTATTCCGCCTCCAGCTCATAGTGTTGGCGGTATCCTGCGTGATGAGCTGGCTCCAGTACCATGACCCGCATGGCAGCATGCATCAGGATTTGACCGGGAGCGGCGTGCTGCTGCTGGGCATCAATCTCATGGCTTTTCTTATCGGCTGTAGCGTGTTTCTGCAGCGGGTGCGGCTGGATTGGGTTGGCCGCAAGATCGCTTATGTGGGTGTGGAAACAGAATATCGCTGGCGCGAGGTTGATGTTGCCGCTATTGATGCCATCCGTTTTCTGACGCATGGTCAGGGCAATAGAGGGGCGGTGGATCGTCTGTGGCTGAAAGCCGACGCCCATCCGCGTGGTGGCTTGGTGCTGCTCGATTCTCGCATCCGCCCGCTGTTCTGGCGGCGGCCCTCGCCCTTCTTCTGCGCGGTGGTGGATTTCGTCAGGGAGCAGAATCCCGAGGTCAGCCTGCCGCAAGCGCTGGTGTAGTGTTGTAGCCGCGAAATGGCGGCTTGATTTCATTTGGGAACGACGATGCCGGAATACTCGAATCTGCTGGCCTTTGCGCTGGTCTCCTTGGGCATGGTGGCCACCCCGGGGCCGAATATGATGTATCTGATCTCGCGCTCCATCTGCCAGGGCAAGCGGGCCGGGCTGATCTCCTTGTCCGGCGTGGCGCTGGGCTTTGTGTTCTACATGTTGTGCGCGGCGCTGGGCATCACCACCTTGCTGCTGGCCATCCCCTATGCCTACGACGCTTTGCGCTTGGGCGGCGCGGCGTATCTGCTGTATCTGGCGTGGCAAGCGCTCAAACCCGGCGGCAGCTCGCCCTTCCAGCTGCGCGAGCTGGCGCCGGACAGCGACCGCAAGCTGTTCATGATGGGTTTTCTGACCAATCTGCTGAATCCGAAAATCGCCGTGATGTATCTGGCCCTGTTGCCGCAGTTTCTGTCCAAGGCCGGCGGCGACGTGTTGTCCCAATCGCTATTGCTCGGGTTCACGCAAATCCTGATCAGCGTCAGCGTCAACGCCTTGATCGTGCTGAGCGCCGGCGCCATGGCCGCGCTTCTGGTCCGGAAACCGGCCTGGGGCGTGGCCCAGCGCTGGATCATGGGCACGGTCTTGGGCGGCCTGGCGGTCAGGATGCTGTTTGAAAAGCCGCGCTGACGCGATTGAGCGCTTGCCGGAGAGAAAAACAATGCGGCGGCCCCGTTGAATGGGGCCGCCGCATTGTTTCAGCCTAAGAACCGGTTCATGGCCTGCCGCGCGTCGGCGGGATGGATGGACAAGAGCGTTGAAAATCGCTCTTGCTCGCCAGGCGCTTAGGCGGGGAGAGCCTTACTGCAGCACGCCGTTGATCGTGTAGCGCAAAGCGCCGCTCGCCGCGGGAACCGCCTTGCTGGCCAGCGCTTTTCCGCCGCAAACCACTTTCGCGTTTTGCGGCTGCAAGGCGCTGGGCACGTTGACGTGGAATTTGTTCATCACCTCGCCGTTGACGCGCGTGCTTTGCAGTTTGAACTTCAACTGCCCGCTGGCTGTGTCGACCTGCAACTGGCATTGCGCGGAGGACGCCGACGCGCCGTCATCCGGGTAGCTATAGCCGTAAGCGCCGCGCAGGGCCGGGTATATATAGGAGGTGAGTTTCATCTCCGGGTCGTAATACCCCAGCAAGGTGGTGACCGGCACGCCAAAGCGCTGCGGCTTGCGGTCGGTTTCAATGGACTGCGTCTTGACCCACAGCCGGCCGTCGGACACGAAGTGATTGTCCCCGCTGCGGCCCGTTATCGTAAACGTCTGGCCGGGCGCCAGCAGGCTGGTGGCGTAGGTGGCGCGGTTGTCTATGGTGATGAGCTTGCCCTTGTTGGCGGCGCTGGCCGCCGGCGCCTTGACCTCCCGTGTCCAATAGCCGTCTTCCATCTTGATCAGCGCACGGTCGGCCTTGCCTATCGCCTCGGCGAGATAGGCCTCGCTCAGTTTTTCCAGCGGCACGGTCGCCGTGTCCGGCGCGATCCGGTGAGGGTAGGGCTGCATGCTTTGGCTGGACGCGTTCCACAGGCTGAAGCCGGTGGCCGAGGCGGGGTCGAACACCGGCTTGCTCTCCAGGAACTGCTGAATCCGCTTGGCCACATAGGGCGTATACAGCGTGAAGCGGTTGACGGCGCTCATCGGGCTGCCGCCGGCCATGGCGTCCAGGCCGTAACTGCGGCCGGCGAAGGGCGTTTGGCAGGGTTTGCCTTCCGGCATGCAAGTGTCTTGATTGCTGACGACGCCGCTGAAGTTGGGAAGGAAGCGCTTGAGGTCCGCATCCCAGCCCCAGCTGGAGTTGATGGCCCCGGCGGGACGGTGAACCGAACCGTCGAAACCGCCGACATAATGGCCCAGACCGTAGTTGTGGCCCACTTCGTGGCTGAACTCGTTGCCCAGGGACGCGTCCAGCGTGACCACGCCGCCGCCGCCGGAGCCGCCGTGCACTTGCACGCCGTTGGCGTATCGGCCCTGGCTGTTGTGCGCGGTCAGCAAGGCGGCGGTCAAGGGGAAGTCCGCCCCGCGGCCGGCCGTGCTGTTGACGCCGTAATTGGCGTAATTGATGCCGGTGGAAATCAGTTCCTTGCCGATGTCCTCCCGCATGGTGCCGGTATGCCAGCCGCCCTCGCTGGGGTCTTGTTGAGTCAGCCGGCTGCCGTCCGGCAGCATCACTTCTTTCAGATGGACGGGTTCGTACTGGGCCACCAGCAGTTGATTGAGCGGAACGGTTTGCAGGTACTCGCGATGCGCGCCGGGATCGTTGGCGAAGGCGAAAGCCCGGCGCGGCTCCACCAGCATGCCGATGTCTATGGTGTTGATCAGCAGCTGGGTGGCCGGGCCCACTTCAAGCTTGGCCAGGGTGCCGGATTTCGCCGCGTGGCTGAACTGCAGGGACATGCCCGGCTTTACCCAGGCGGCCGGCAGGACGGCGCTCCAAAGGTTTTGCGCGTAGACGATCCGGTTGTTGTCCAGCTCTCCTTGGCGGAACCATTGGCCGTTGACGTATTTGAACAGCAGGGTGTCGCCGCGGCTGACGTCCACCGCGCGCGAGCTGTAGCGCACCGTGGAGCCGTAACCGGCCTGGGACTGGAAGCGGATCATCTTGCCTTCGAAGGAGGCGTCGGCGGGCAGATAGGCGGTCTTGACCCAGCTGCCGTCCGCGGTCTGGATATTCACCATGGCGTTGGCGCCGAGCTTGCCGCGCAGGAAGGCGCCGTTGGGGTCGTCGAGCTTGGCCAGATCGGCGTTGCTGCTGATGGTGGTTTGAGCGCCTGACGGCGGCGTGAAGTCAATGCCGCCTTCCGGCGCGCCGTCGACGAAATACGCCGTCTTGGGCTGTTTGTCGGGCGGATTCAGCGACAGCGTGCCCAGCGTGGCGCCGCTCTTGTCCTTGACGGCGACTTGCAGCGGCTTGTCGGCGCTGAGGGCGGAAATCGGGCGCAGCATCAGCAAGGCTTGGCGTCCGGCCACCAAATGCGGCTGGCTGTCTCCGGCGACGCCGGAGCCGGCCGGCATGATCTGGCTTTGGGCGACGGACACCTCGCCCTCAAAGGCGCCGCTTAGATCATTGCGCGGCGCGACGGCGTTGAACGGCCAGGCATTGGCGACGGCGGCATAGCCGGCGGCCTGTCCGGCCAGCTGTTTTTGCGCATCGTCTTCATTACAGCCAAATAAAGAAACCCCGATCAGCAGACTTGGAATAATAGCTAGGCGCATGTTCTCTTTCCCTTATATGAATGAGGGTGGTTGACATTTGGATCCATAGCCGCGCAGCTATCAGCAGTGACTGAACCTTATGCGGTAAGTTTCTGGATGGGGGTGGTTTTTGTGAATAATGCCGATTATTTTAACGCGGCATTTTGTTTTAAAGATGACTGTATTTATTGGTTTTTTCGTTGTGGATGCTTAGAGGTTAATTGCGGCGTGGCGGTTTTCCGTCTATTTGATCCCGCCGTGTTTTGGCGGTTTGATCGTCCCAGGTTTTAAAGGACGGCGGCTTGTTTGATGTGAATAGAGAGAGCGGTGTTTTCTTGGCTTTTATGGAAGACGAAATTGTTCTTTCATTGATTTTCCGGTGGTTTGATTGTCAATGAAATAATGGAAACGCCAAGAGGCTTAGCGATGACAGCAGCGCTTCCTTACGGCGTTGAAACCCGCTTAAAAATGCTCATGCGCCAGGTGTGGATTCCGCTTTCTCCTCAGCGGTTTTCGCCTTGTCTCGCTTGTGCTAGCGAGACCTTGAACCGGCTCCAAGGCCCGCCTCCTCTTGGCGTTCGGCTAGCCGAATAAAGGCCGGCCGCCGGTCGGAGACGTCGCAGGCCGGTTCGGCCGCCGCGGGATGTGAAGGGCGGTGCGGTCTTGGACTCAGTCCAGCTCCGGGTCTTGCTCCACCAATTCCAGGCGCGCCACCACCGCGTGCGGCGGCAGCAAGGTGCCGGGAGACAGCACGGCGTTGGCGCCGATGCGGCTGTGGTCGCCCACCAGGGCGCCGAATTTCTGCGTGGGCAGGGTCCAGGCCTGCTGGCGGCAGCGCAGCGTGATGGTCTTGTCGCGGCGCTCGTTCCAGTGGTTGGCGATGACGGCGCCGGCCTCCATATTGATGTCCGCGCCCAGCACGGAATCGCCGACGAAGTTGAAATGGGCCAGCCGCGAGTAGGGGCCGATGACGCAGGTTTTGAGTTCGCAGCCCGGTCCCACCGTCACGTCGTTGGCCAGCGCCACGCCGCCGCGCAGATAGGCGTGGGCGGCGATGCGGCAATTGGGGCCGATCAGCAGCGGGCCTTTGAGGACGGCGCCGGCTTCGATCGAGGCGCTGCGGTGGATGGCGATGTCGCCGTCCACCGCCCAGTGCGCCGGGTCCAGCAAGGCGTTTTGCCGCGCCAGGCTGTCGGGCAGCCGGCCAAGCCAATGCCACGGCGGCTGGGCGCGGTCCAGCCAGGGAAAGTGGGTGAGCAAGTCGGCGAACAGCTCGGCGGCGAGGGCGGAGGACATGGTTGAGCCTGTTGCGTAAGGAGATTTGTATTGTAGGGCCGGCGGCGCGAGGCGGCCAGAAGGCCGGCCGTCGCGGCTTCAGATTTCGTAGACCCAGCTGATGGAGTCGCCGGGGCGCTCCACTTGGGAGGATTCCAGGCTGAACAGTTCCATTTTGCGCAGCGGCGGCGAATACAGATGCAGGGTGACCAGGTCTTCGCCGTAGGGCTGGAGGTTGGAGATCTGGTGGATGTCCAGATGGCTGTTGACGGTCAGGCTGCCGCTTTCCAGGCGGTGGGATTCCACCGCGTACACCAGGCCGTGATCAGTGCGTTCGAACACGGTTTCGGTGGCGGCGCCTTGCAGCACGCGCAAGCCGCACAGGCTGCCGCGGTGGTTGTGGATGCGGCTGCGCTGGGTGCTGCGCCAACAGAGCAGCAAGAGTTCGCACCAGGGGCTGAGGTAGATCTGGTTGCGGCGGTAGCGTTCGTCGCTGAATTGGCGGAAGGGCTGCAAATCGTCCGGGCCGAGTTGCAGCGAATCGTGAAACAGCCGGATCTGCTCGATGTTCAGATTGGCCTGGTAGGCGTCCAATTGCCGCAAGGAGGCGGCCAGGCTGGGGCTGAGGGGGAAGGCGGACTGCGCGGCGGCGCATAAGGTGTCGTTCATCGGTTTCTCCTTTGGCCGGCGCGGCCGCGGACAGTGGGTTCTGTCCGTCGGGCTGGAGCGCGGGCGGCGTTTTTCTGACTGGGCCCGCGCCGGCAAAGTTCGCGGCGGCGGGGCCGCGGCTATGGATTCGGTATAGCCGATGGGGCCGCGGCCCGGCTGCCTGAATGGGCAGGTTTCAGCCGCTCGGCGCGCCGGACGCCTCGCCGTGGCGCCGCAGCGCGGAGCGCGTGCGGCGCAGGCCCAGGGCGATGGCCAGCGCCAGCAGCGGCACCGCGGCGGCGGTGGCCAGCTCCACGTTGAGCGGCAGGCCGGCGGCCTTGGCGCCTTTGAGCAGATAGCCGATCAGGCCGGCGCTGTAATAGGTGATGGCGGCGATGGACAGCCCTTCCACGGTTTGCTGCAGGTGCAGCTGCATGGCGGCGCGGCGCTCCATCGAGGTGAGCAGCGCTTGGTTCTGCCGTTCGCGGCGGATGTCCACGCGGGTGCGCAGCAACGCGGTGGCGCGGTTGACCCGCGCAGCCAGCTCGCGCTGGCGCGCGGCCACGGCGCGGCAGGTGTCCATGGCCGGCGCCAGGCGGCGTTGCATGAATTGCTGGAAGGGCTGCAGGCCGTGAATCCGGCGTTCGCGCAGCTCGGCGACGCGGCTGCGGACAATGTCGTAATAGGCGAGGGAGGCGTTGAAGCGGTGATCGGTGCGGGACAGCGCGTTTTCCGTCGCGCCCGCGAGCTCGGTCAAACGGTGCAGCAGCTGGGGCTCGCTGTCGGCGCCGGCGCCGCTCATGGCGCCGGTGAGCTCGGCCAGTTCCTCGTCCGCCTTGGCCAGCTCCGGGGCGATGCTCTTGGCCACCGGCAGCGCCAACAGGGCCAGCATGCGGTAGGTTTCCAGCTCCAGCAGGCGCTGCAACATGCGGCCGGCCTGGCGGCGGCCCATATAGAGGTCCGCCAGCAGATAGCGGGAGAAGCCGTCCGGGTGGATGCGGAAATCGGTGTAGGCGCGGCCGGCGCCGTCGCCTATCTCCGCGCCCGCCAGATCGTGGCCGTTGAAGCACTGAGCGGCCAGATCCTCGATGCGCAGCGGCAGCGCGCCGGGCGGCAACAGCGCGGCGTGGGCGGCCACCAGCACATTGCCGGGCAGCAGCGGCAGCCAGGCCGCCGGCAGCGCTTGCAGCGCGGGTTGGGCGAAGGGGCTGGTTTCCGCGCCGTGGGCGAGGATGGTGAAGCTGGAAAATTCCCCGTGCCGCTCCCAGCGCACGCGGCCAAACGCGGCGTCCAGCTGAAACTGGCCGGTCCCGACGTCGGGCGCCGGCTGTCCCAGTTGCAGCGCCAGTTCCCGGCATAACCAGTTTTCCTGTTCGCGGCTGATGTGGCGGTGCAGATAGGCCAGATAGCTGACGCGGTTGTCGGAGGCGATCTGCAGCGCGGGCCTGGCGTGGGCTTCGCGGTTGAGTTGCCGGCGTTGCGGATGTTCGTTGAGGCGGAGGCGGGGCGGATCGGAGAGTTCGGCGGTCATGGCGGGCTCCGGTTGCGGGCGGGCAGTCTTCAGCATAAAGCGTTTTATGTTGCAATGCAGCATATTTTGACGCCGGATTGTTTCGCCATGAATAAAGGGCGGCCGCGGCCGCCCTTGAGTTTTGTTCTCGGACTTTAGATCCGCGTTTTGCCCACCTTGCCTTGGGTTGATCACCGTTCAGCTTAGACCCGCTCACAAAACCCCCTGATCCTGCGATGCGCCCCCTTGTCGTACGACGGGCACTGTAGCTTCGCGGAAACGTCGTGTTAGCTGCGCTGCTACAAGGTCGTCTGCGTCGGCGCGCTGGGGCTCGGCTTATCCACGAGGTTTTGTTCGCGGCTCTGAATCGGGCGCTGGCCTGCTAGGGCTGGCTGGCGACGGCGTCCGGCGCAACCAGGGCAAGCGTCTTGCCGTGCCGCCTCATCAGCAGGTAGTAAGTCGATAAGCCCAGCCCGCAGCCGATGAACCAATTGAAGTTGGCAAGCGTTTCCCATGAGCTGAAGGTAATGATCAGGCCAATGAGTACGGAAGGGGCCAAGGCGTAAAGGGCTTTGGGGTTGACGCCGTTTTGATACCAGTAACGGCCTCCGGGCTGATTGCTGTAGAGGTCGTCGACGTGGATGACGCGATGACGGATGAGGTAGAAATCGGCAATCAGGATGCCGAACAAGGGACCGATAAAAGCGGCCAGCACGTCCAGCGTATAGTGGATGACCTGAGGGGAGTTGAACAGATTCCAGGGCGTGATGAAAATCGAGGCGAAAGCCGCGATGAAACCGCCGGTCCGCCAACTGATGTGCTTGGGGGCGACATTGGAAAAGTCGAAAGCCGCGGAAACGAAATTGGCCACGATGTTGATGCCGATCGTGGCGGTGACGAAAGTGAAGCCTCCCAGCACGGCGGCCAGCGTATTGTCGATCTTGCTGACGGTTTCGATGGGGTCGGTAATCATGCGGCCGAATACGGTCAGGGTTCCGGAGGTGATGACCACGGTGACGATGGAAAAGGCCAGGAAGTTGACCGGCAGGCCCCAGAAATTGCCGCGTTTGACCTCTTTGAACGTTTTGCCGTAACGGGAAAAGTCGCCAAAGTTGAGCATGGGGCCGGAAAAATAGGAGACCACCAGGGCGGTGGCGATCGCCATCTGACCCAGGGCGAGGAGGCCCTGATGGCTGGTTGCACTCAGCGTGGGGCTGATATTGGCGGGGCCCGCCCGCCAGACGACCCACGCCGCGAGCAGCAGCATGACGGCGTATACCGCGGGGCCGGCCCAATCGATGAATTTTCGGATGGACTCCATGCCATGCCAGAACACGATGGCCTGCAGCGTCCACATGATCATGAATCCCAGCCAGCCAAGGTAGGACAAGCCCAGCAGACTGCCGTGGGCAAGAACTGCGAGCTGAGGGAAGAAGCGCAGCAGTATGATGTTGAGCGCGCTGGAAGCCAGGAAGGTCTGGATGCCATACCATGCCACGGCGATCAGCCCGCGGATGACGGCGGGCACGTTTGCGCCGTATACGCCGAAAGACATGCGACAGACCACGGGGTAAGGGATGCCGGCTTGCTGGCTGGGTTTGGCCACCAGGTTGCAGAATAGGTTGACCAGGCAGATGCCGATCAGCAGGGAGAGCAGAACCTGCCAGACATTGAGGCCTAGAGCGAACAGGCTGCCGGCAAACACATAGCCTCCAACGCTATGCACGTCCGACATCCAGAAGGCGAAGATGTTGTACCAGTTCCAGTTCTGCTGCTTGAGAGGTCCGAGATCTTCGTTGTATAGCCGGTCGCTATAGCGGGCGGGGTGTTGCTCTGACATAGGGTGACTCCTGGTGGGGGTGAGTCGCTCCTTTTTTGTCTACGATTTTTTTATTTTCGTATACAAAATAAAGGATGATTTACTAGGATTTTGCAAGGCTCCATGGCTGTCCATGGCCTAACAAAACATCTCTGCAGCAAACCACATGCCAATCCGCTGATTTTAATGATTTTTTCTTATTGAACACTGATGGCGCATTGTATTTTGCGTTTTTTGTTGTGTACAATATTATTGTGGATTGTGAACAATTTTTGTTGTTTTGATGGTCGGCGTCGTTTTGCGCCGCGGATGGGACAGGGAAAGGGAGGGGAGGGTGTCGGAGCGCAGCAAGGAGGAGGACGCGGCTTTGGACGAGGTCGGCGCCAAGGATGCGTTGGTCTACGAGCATTTGCTGACGGCCATTTACGAGGCGCAGTTGCCGCCGGGCACTAAATTGCCGGAGGATGCGCTGGCGGAGGCGTTTGGCGTCAGTCGCGCAGGGGTGCGCAAGGCCTTGCAGCGTCTGTCGATTGCGAGGCTGGTTGATTTGCGTCCGAATAGAGGGGCTTCGGTGGCGGAGCCGACGGTGCAGGAGTCGCGTGATGTTTTCGCCGCCAGAAGGTTGATCGAGTGCGGCGCTTTGCCGCTGGCCATGGCCAATTTGCGCAAGGAAGATCTGTCCGCGCTGGCGGACGCGCTGCGGCAAGAGTGCAAGGCCCAGCACGAGCAGAACCGGTCGGCGGCCATTACGTGGTCCGGCGCCTTTCATCTGCGGCTATTGTCCATCGCCGGGAATCAATTATTGACCGATATCCTGCATGAATTGATTGTGCGCAGCTCTTTGATCATTGCCCGCTACGGCGCGCCGATTGCCGGTTCATGCCGCCATGCCGATCATCAGCAGATTCTAGAACTGATGGAGAACGGACAGGCGGATGAGGCGGTGGAATGGATGCGGCGTCACCTCGACGCCGTGGAGGGCAACTGTCGGTTTGAGGAAGAGAGCGCCGGCGGGCCGGATTTGAAGGCGGTGTTGCACGGTATCGCCAAGCGGCGCAGCGGCCGATAAATGGCGTTTGCGCATGGAGCGTGCTCATGAAGATTTGCGTGATTAATCCTAATACGACCGCGGATATGACCGAGCGTATCCGTTTGGCGGCGGTGCGGGCGGCCAGGCCTGACACTTTGATCGTGGCCAGGAATCCAGAGGATGGACCGGTGTCGATCGAGTCGCATTTCGACGAGGCGGTCAGTGTGATCGGGGTGTGCGAGGAGATCAGGGAGGGCACGCGGCAAGGCTACGACGCTTACGTGCTGGCTTGTTTTGGCGACCCCGGCTTGAACGCGGCGCGGGAACTGGCGCGCGCTCCGGTGGTGGGGATCGCGCAGGCCGCTTTTCAGATGGCGTCCTTGATCGCCACGCGTTTTTCGGTGGTCACCACATTGGGCCGAACGTGCGTGATCGCCGAGCATTTATTGCATAGCTACGGCTATGCCCATCTTTGCCGGCGGGTGCGCGCCGCCGAGGTGCCGGTGCTGGATCTGGAGCGAGAGCCCGATATCGCTTACCGGCTCATCGTCGAGGAGGCGCGCAGGGCCCGAGACGAGGATGGCGTCGGCGCCATTGTGCTGGGGTGCGCCGGGATGGCGGATCTGGCTCCCCGTATCGGAGATGCGATCGGCCTGCCGGTTGTGGAAGGGGTGGGCGCGGCGGTGGCGTTGGCGGAGTCGCTCGTCGCCCTGGGTCTGCGGACCAGCAAGACGGGCGACCTGGCTTTCCCTCCGCCAAAGCATTTTTCCGGGCGCTTCGCCGCTTTTTCGCCATAGCGCGCGGGCTCCAATGAAAACAGGGCGGCTTTGGCCGCCCTGTTGGTTTGGCGCGCCGGTTTCAGTCCGGCAGGTTCAGCGCCGCCGCGCCCTTGGCGTCGAACCAGGCCACGCCGCTGCCCAGCATCGCCTGGCCGTTGCGCACGAACAGATTGTGCGCCATCGCCTGCTTCAGCTGTTCCAGATAGGCGGGAGTGAAAATGGCGCTCCACTCGCTTTGCAGCTGGTGGGCATTGGCGATCTGGCGGCTGCCGCCCTTGTGGTTGATCCAGAGCGGAAAGTGCACGTAGCGGCTGGCCTGCTGGGCTTCGCCGGCCAAAGCGGCGCGCTGGAAGCCTTGGACTTTGGCTTCGAAGGCGGCGTCGCTTTCTTCGGTGACGTCCTGATACCAGCGGCCTTCGGAGGCCGGCGCCATGTCGCCCATGGTCAGCGCCACCGGCAGGGTCTTGGTCTTCAGCGTCCAGTCGCCGTCCAGGCCCACGCTGTTGTCGAAGCTCAGCGGCTGGCCGTCGGCGCTGCCGTTGCCTTTGAAGCGCAGCTTGAACACGCCGCCGCCCGGTTCGCTGAGTTGCAGGATCTCGCCTTGCAGCTTGCCGCGCAGCGGGATGTCCTTCAGATAGCGGCCGTAGAAGTAGTGGCCGCCGCTGAAGGTTTTGCCGTCCTTCACCAGCAGGCTCATGCCTATGCGTTCCTGTCCCAGCGTGCCTTCCAGATTGACGCGGTCGATGTCGTCGGCGGCGTGGGCGGCGCCGGCCAGGCCGGCGAGCAGGGCGGCGGCCATCAGGCCGCGGGATGCGAGTTTGAGCGCGGTCATGGGATGTTTCTCCGTTAACGGGCGATGAGGCGTTTGCGGTAGCTGGCGCGGTCTATTTCCTGGATTTCCACGCACAATTGCACTTCCATGCCCGGCGGCAGCGCCGCGCTGTCGGCCAGCGCCTGCAGGCTCAGTTCGGACAGACGCTGTTTTTCCTCGGGGCTGCGCCCGCTGAGTATGGCCAGTTTGGCGTGGACGAAGCCGCGCGGCAGATCGTGGACGCCGATGCGGCAGGCGTCCAGCGCCACGGCGCGGCTCTTGATGTCGGCTTCTTCGAAGTGGCCGCTGGCCAGCAGCGCGCGGTTGATGTCCAGCAGCGCGTCCGCGGCGGCGAAGCCGGCCAGATTGCCGCTGTACTCCAGTGTCAGATGGGGCATGTGTGAGCCTGTGGTGTTGCGCCGCCTTCCGTGTGCGCCGGGAGGGCGATGGAATGGTTGCGCGGCGGTCGATACGCCATTGTATTGCAACGGCTCAGTGTACCCAAGCCCGGGACGGGAGAACAGGGGCGCAGCCGGCGGCGCGCCCGGCGCGATCAGGGCTTTTTCGCGGTCCGGATCAGGCTTTGGATGTCTTCGGGCTGGATGATCTCGTGTTCCAGGCTGCGGCTGATCAGCTCCAGCAAATAGGTTTTCTTGAATACCGGGGAGCCTTCCCATTCGCTGCCCGGCTGTCCAAGCACGCTGGACTGGGTAATGATGGCGGGTTCGCCGTCAATCACGTCCAGCGCGAATTCATCTTCTGAAATTCTCATTTAAGCGCTTTCCTCTGCATTGCGTCGTGGCGGGCTTTTGCGTCGCGTTGATTGTTCTTATTAATATTTTTCTTCTTTTAAATTTATGGTTCGCGAGTATCTTGCGCCTGCCCCGAATGATATAGTGTTGCAAAATTATTATATTGTCTTTTTGTTTAAAAGAGTAGTGACGGAATTACAAAAGATAGTCTGATAAAAACAATATCGTTTGATGCTTGCGCCGGGTTTGGCGCTTGCGTTTAAAATGGGCGTGCATGTTTGGACGTGAAATTAAAAATGGAATCGAAACGGATTCGACTTGCATGGAGGGCTGAATGAGCAGGGCGGTGTGGAAAGAAGAGGCCGAGAATGGCGCTTTGTTGAGCAAGGCGTCGAA
Organism: Chromobacterium sp. S0633; assembly: GCF_024158805.1. Lineage (NCBI taxonomy): Bacteria > Pseudomonadati > Pseudomonadota > Betaproteobacteria > Neisseriales > Chromobacteriaceae > Chromobacterium > Chromobacterium sp. S0633. Next base: position 24,336 of record NZ_JAMZGH010000007.1, read on the forward strand.
AAACCTGACGTGTCTGATGGGGCGCGCCGGCGTCGACGCCGCGCAATTAAGCGAGGCGATAGGCCTGGGCGTGGCGACGATCAACAATATCAAGCGCGGCGTGGGCAATCCCACCTTGCTGACCTTGATGGAGCTGGCCCGGTTTTTCGATGTCAGGCTCAGCGATTTCGTGGAGAGCGATCTGGGACGCGAGGCCGGCGACAGCCCCGCGGCCATGGCGGTGCCCTTGATCAAATTCACCGAACTGACCCTGTTTTTTGACGGAATGATTATCGAGCCGGAACGGTATTTTGTGGATGCCGCCGGTTTCGACGCCGCGGACGCGTTTGCGGTGTTGTTGAACAATGATTCGCTGTTTCCCGGTTTTTCCCAGGGCAGCGTTTTCATCGTGGCCCGGCAGGAGCGCCCGGCGGACGGCGATGTGGTCTTGGTCAGCATGGCCGGCCAGCAGCCTTGTTTCCGGCGGGTGTTCATCGACGGCGAGCATTGTCTGTTTTCAAGCATTTCCTTGATGCACGATTTGCAGCCTTTGGTGTGCCGGGATTTCAAGGTGCTTGGCGTGGCGGTCAAGGCGATTAAGACTTTTAGCGCAGGATGAAGGTGTGGAACAGTTCAGAGTTTACGGATTGATTGTGGGTTTGTCGGTGACCATCATGGTGGTCTGCGATTCGCTGGTGTACAAGACGCTGGATATTTACGGCTTGAAGATCACCGCCAGCGGCATCGTGTTTTCGCTTTGCTATCTATTGTCCACGGTGTCCACCGAGGTGTACGGCTATAAGCTGGGCGGACGCACGGTGTGGATTCTGGTGGCGTGCCAGACCTTTTTCGTTCTGATCATCAATGGCTTCGCCTTGCTGCAGCCGGATAATAACGAGATTTCCAAGCAGTACTACCTCTTGTTCAACGAATTTTGGCGGGTGATGGTGGGCACCTGGATCTCGGTGCCGGCCTCTTATTTTTGCAATGGCTTCGTCGTGTCGCGGATGAAGGTCTTTTTCGCCGGCCGCTTCTTTTTCATCCGCTATGTGATCGCGTCCATGCTGGCCCAGGCGGTGCTGTTGACCACGGCCTATCCCATCAGCCTGTCGTCGCGCTATAGCGGGCAGGAACTGCTCAACATCATCGCCACCACCTGGTCTTACAAGGTGTTCGTTTCCATCGCCTTGCTGCCGGTGGGCTATTACCTGGTGGGGGTGGTGAAGCGGATAGAAAAGACCGATTACTTTGACTGGAACGTGTCCTACAACCCCCTGGCGGTGTTCAAGGAGGACGGCGAAGACGTCAAGAGAAACAAATACGCGATGGAGGAAGGACGATGAGGGCCGCGCAGATATCCGACACGCATCTGTTCGCCGAGGCCGGCGGCCAGTTGATGGGCTACGACACTTACCGCGAGTTCGACCGGGTGCTGAGCCAGCTGGAGCGGCGGCATGCGGCGGAGCTGGACGCCGTTCTGGTCACCGGGGACATTTCTCAGGATGAGAGCGCGGCTTCCTATGAGCGCTTCGCGCAGCGGCTGGAAAGAACGGGCCTGCCGGTGTACTGGCTGGCCGGCAATCACGACGCCGCGTCCTTGGCGGCCGAGGTGCTGGGCCGCTACCCTTTCATGCGGCCGCTGGAGCGCCTGGAAACGGCGGACTGGCTGTTGCTGGCGCTGGATTCGGTGCGGCCGGGCACGGACGACGGCCATATCGACGAGCGCGCCGCCGCCGCCTTCCGGCAACGGCTGGCCGGGGCGGATGCCGCCGGCAAGCGCTGCGCCGTGCTGTTGCATCATCATCCGGCGGCGGTGGGCACGCCGCTATTGGACAGCTGCATGCTGCAGGACACGGAGCGGTTTTGGGAATTGATGGCGGAGACGCCGCGTTTGCAAGTGCTGTTGTGCGGCCACGCGCATGGGGATTACCGGCTGGAGGCGCGCGGCGTGGCGCTGGAAGTCTGTCCGGCCAGCTGTTTTCAGTGGCGCAAGGGCACGGCGGCGCTGGACACCGTGGACGCGCGCGGCTACAAGCTGCTGGAGTTCGACGCGGCCGGCTTCCGCAGCCAGACCGTGATGATTTAGCGCCTGTTTTCAACGCGGTATCGCCGACGCGCAGCAGCCTATGAACAGGCTCTTAGCGCGGCCGGGCCCGCCGGAGCGCCAGCACCTTGCCCGAGCCGTCCACCGCCGGCGTGTCCTGGCGGCGGGCTTCCGCCGCCGCGCGGCTGATGTGGCCGGAGACGGCGCGGCCTTTTTGAAAACCGGTGGCGTAGGCGATCTTGCAGACTTCCTGCGGGGCCAGGTCGGCGAAATAATCGATGTTTCGACAGATGCTTTCGCCGGAAAAGGTTTCGCTATTGCCGTGCAGATGAATCCGGTATTGATTGCCGCGCAGTTCTTCCTCCACCTTGCAGCGCTTTTCTTCTTCTTTCCTATGGTTTTCCAATAGCGCGATTTTTATCAGGTCTCGCGGCCGGATGGCGGACAGGAGCTGATTGCTGGCCAGGATGTCCGCGTGGGACAGCTTGACGAAGTCGTGGCTGCCGTAAAGCTTGAACAGGTAGAGATATTCCTTGGAGTTCTTCTTGAGCATTCTGTCGCACAATACCAATTGGTAGGGCGGATTGAATACGCTGATGATCCATTTTTTTATTCGAGTCAGAAAACGAGCGCGCATCGTGCATTACCCCTGCATTTAACGCGCTCTAGTTTACCCAAAGCCGACAAAAGGCGCTTGAGGGAATGTTTTTGGAATATCCTGATCCTTATTATTTTAACGGCGCGGCGGATCCGATTTTCGGCGCAGGCGTTTGCAGCGGCAGAAACAAATCGCAGACGGCTTCGTTTTCCGCCACGTCCGGATAGAAACGCACGCGCTGGAGAAACAGCGGGTCATCGCGCGGGGTTTCGCCGCTGGCGGGCAGCCATTCCGCGTACAGGCGGCGCGCGAGGGCGGCCAGCGCGTCGTCGGAGCCGATGTGGCGCAGCCGGGCGCAGCGTCCGGCGGGAATCAGCGCGGCGCGCACCCCTTGGCGGTTGGCGGCGATGTCGCCGTCGAAAGCGGCGCAGAGGCCGAAGCGGTAGTCCGCCGCCGCGCAGTCGTCCGGATCGGCGTACAGCAGGTTGTAGGTGGCGGCGGCGCTGGGCGGCAGGCGGTGTTCCCGCCGCCAGGCGATGAAGTCGCGCAGGCTGTCTCCCAAGAGCGCGGGGTCGCCGCGGTGTTCCAGCAGGGCGATCGGGGTGGCGGGGAAGTCGACGATGTCGACGGCGAGCGGGATTTGGCGGGATGGCATGGAACGGCTCCTCAGTTGGGATAGGGCGTGGAAGTGCTGATGCCAAGGCCGCCAGCGCGGCCGCCGCCTAAAGGCGGACGGCGTCTGGCCCGTCGCCTGCCGGAAAGCGCGGGCAAAGGCCTCCGGGCTGCGGTAGCCGCTGTCCAGCGCGATGTCCAGCACGGCGCAGCGGCGGAAGGCCAGCCGTTCTCCGGCGCGGCGCAGCCGGCAGAGCCGCACGTATTGATGCAGGCTGAGGCCGAAGCGGGCGCGGAACAGGCGGTGGAAATGGAAGCGCGAGCAGGCGGTCACCCGGCTGAGCCGTTCCAGGCTCAGGTCGGCGTCCAGATGGGCGTCGATATAGGCCAGCGCCTTGTCCAGGCGCGGGCTGGCGGTGTCGTGCTGCATGCTTTCCTCCTTGGCGCCGCCAGTCTAGCGCGGCCGCGCCGCCGCGCGCCTGACCGATCTTGCGGTGTTGTCGGACACCTTAAAGCAGCGGTTTCTGCATCGCCACGCGCCGCCTGAGGCCGTGCTCGGCCTCGGCGCGCAACAGGGCCAGCAGGAAGGGGGGGCTGTCGGCGGGGTCTAGGGTCAGGAAACCGCGTTTGTGGTAGTAGGGCGCGTTCCAGGCCGGGTGTTCGAAGGTGGTCAGCGTCAGCCGGCGCAGGCCCAGCCGGCGCGCGGCGGTTTCCGCGTGCGCGATCAGCGCCGAGCCCAGGCCCCGGCCCTGATGCTTGGGGCAGACGTCCATTTCCTGCAGGTGCAGGCTGTCGTCGTGGCGGCGCGCCAACAGGAAGCCGTGGACGCCGTCGGCGTCGGCCGCCGCCCACAGGAGGCCGGCCGCGCAGGCGGCGGCCAGTTCGTCGCGGGGCAGCGTGTCGCCGGCCAGCGCCGGCGGCAGGTCTTGCGGGTCGAAGCGGGCGGCGGCGGCGCGTTCGATTTCGGCCAGCCGGGCAAAGTCTGCCGGCGCGGCCGGACGGATGCGCGGGGCGTTCATGTCAGCGCGCCTCCCGCCACAGGCCCTGGTAGTCGCGCGGCAGGCCGTCCGGGGTGAGGCTGAGTTCGGCCTGGAACGCGCCTTGTCGCGATTCGTAGCGGTAGCCGATCTCGGACAGGCGGGTGTAGCGCTGCGGCAGCGGCGCCAGGGTCAGCGCCGGGAATTGCAGCCAGGCGGCGTTCAGTTCCAGCGCCGCGCCGATCTCAAGCCGGCCGCGGCGGATGGGCAGCAGATTGGTGGCCGGGGTGAAGGCCAGGTCGATGTCGACGCAGCCTTGCACTTGCGGCTGTTCCGCGCCGTTGAGCCGCCAGCGGCCTTCGGCGTCGGTTTCCAGCCGCAGGGCGATGGCTTCCGCGCCGCGGTAGCCGTTCACCCCGACGCGACGGGTGCTCCAGTCCGGCGCGCAGTCCACCTGGTAATGCAGCAGGCAGTTGACGCCGTCTTCGACGAAGACGGCGCAGCCCTTGAGGCGCGGGCCTTGCTCGCTCTGTTCAAGCGCCGCGTAGTCGTGGCCGGAGGCGTCCAGCCGTTGCCAGACGATGGAGGAGACGAAGGTGTGGGACATGCGGCGGCCTTGCTGTTTTTATGATGGCGTATTTCACCGCATTGTCCTGTTGCTTGTCTATGGCGGGCATTGCCCGATCCGGTGTTTATGCGGCCTGGCCGGCCAGCCGCCGTTCCCGGCTATGCCACAGCAAGGTGGCCGCCAGCGCCAGCGCGGCCAAGGCGCCGCCGGCGACGAAGGTGCTGGCGCTGCCGTGGCGGTCCCACATCCAGCCGGCCAGCACGCTGGCCAGCAGCAGGCACAGGCCGCTGACCAGATTGAACAGGCCGAAGGCGGTGCCCTTCATGTCGGCCGGCGTTTCCTCCGCCACCAGCGTGGCCAGCAGGCCCTGGGTGAAGCCCAGGTGCAGCCCCCACAGGGCGATGCCGGCCAGCGTGACGGTGACGGAACCGGACAGCGCCAGCGTGACGTCGGCCAGGATCAGGATCAGCAGGCCTGTCGCCAGCAGCGCGCTCTTGCTGCAGCGGTCGGCCAGCACGCCCACCGGGTAGGCGGTGAGCGCGAAGACCAGGCTCATCACCACCATCACCAGCGGCAGCCAGCTCAGCGGCAGGCCGTGGCGCTGCGCCAGCAGCACCAGAAAGGCCTCGCTGAAGCGGGCCAGGGTGAACAGCGCGCCGATGGCGACGATCCACCAGTAGCGGCCGGAAAAGCGGCGCAGCAGCGCCAGGCGCAGCGGCGAGCGGAAGGGCTTGCGTTCGCCGCCGTCCGGCTCGCGCACGCCGGCCGCCAGCAGCAGCACCGCCAGCAAGGCCGGCAGGCAGGCCCACCACAGCACTTGCTGGATGTCGTCCGCCAGCCAGAACATCAGCGCGATGCCCAGCAGCGGGCCGGCGAAGGCGCCGACGGTGTCCATGGACTGGCGCAGGCCGAAACAGGCGCCGCGGATGGCCGGCGGCGAGACTTCGGCCACCAGCGCGTCGCGCGGCGCGCCGCGTATGCCCTTGCCCACGCGGTCCATCAGCCGCGCGGCCAGCACGGTTTCGGCGCTGTGAGCCAGCGGGAACAGCGGCTTGCTCAGCGCCGCCAGGCCGTAGCCCAGCAGGAGCAGGCCTTTGCGGCGGCCCCAGTAGTCGCTGATGGCGCCGGAGAATACGCGCAGGATCAGCGCGGTGGCCTGGGCCAGGCCTTCGATGACGCCCAGGGTCAGCGCGCTGACGCCCAGGGTGGAGACCAGGAACACCGGCAGCAGCGCGTGGATGATCTCGGAGGACATGTCCATGCACAGGCTGACCAGGCCCAGGGCCCAGATGGTGGCGGGGATGCGGGGCTGCATGCGGGAGGCCTTTCTCGATGGGGGAATGCGTTCACGGCAGGCGCCACAGGCTGAGCAGCAGGCCGGCCAGCGCCGCGCCGGCTATCACCGGCATCGCCTTGACTTGTTTTTTCAGCAGCGCCCAGGCCGCCAGCGCGGCGATGGCGGCGGAGGCCCCGTCCACGCCGCCGCGCCAGCCTTGCGGCCACAGCACATGCCAGCCGAAGAACAGGGCGAGGTTGGCGATCACCCCGACCACGGCGGCGGTGACGGCGGTCAGCGGCGCGGTCAGGCGGATCTCGCCATGGCTGTGTTCGATCAGCGGGCCGCCGGCCAGGATGAAGACGAAGGAGGGCAGGAAGGTGAACCAGGTGACCAGCGCCGCGGCCAGCGCGCCGGCCAGGAACAGGTGCTCCGGGCCCAGCAGGGCTTTGGCGTAGCCGCCGACGAAGCCGACGAAGGCCACCACCATGATCAGCGGCCCCGGCGTGGTTTCGCCCAGCGCCAGGCCGTCCAGCATCTGGCCGGCGCTCAGCCAGCCGTAATGCGCCACCGCGCCCTGGTAGACATAGGGCAGCACCGCGTAGGCGCCGCCGAAGGTCAGCAGCGCGGCCTTGGTGAAGAACCAGCCCATCTGGGTGAAGCCGCCGTGCCAGCCGTAGGCGGCTGTCAGCAGCGCCATCGGCAAGCTCCACAGCAGCAGGCCGGCCAGCGCCGCGCGGCCCAGCCGTAGCCAGGAGAAGCGGGCGTGCGCCGGCGGCGGGGTGTGATCGTCGATCAGCGCCGGGCCGTAATGCGCGTCCGCGCCGCCGTGGCCGCCGGCCTGGAACCAGCGCGGCCGCAGCCGGCCGGCCAGCGCGCCGATCAAGGCCGCCGCCAGCACGATCAGCGGGAAGGGGGTTTGCCATAGCGCGATGGCGCACAGCGAGGCCAGCGCCACGCCCCACAGCCAGGGCCGTTTCAGCGTGCGCGTGCCGATGCGCCAGGCCGCCTGGGCCACGATGGCGACCACCGCGGGCTTGATGCCGTAGAACAGGCCGGCGATCCAGGCCAGGTGGCCGTAGGCGATGTAGACCCAGGACAGCAGCACCAGCAGGAAGAAGGACGGCAGCACGAACAGCGCGCCGGCGGCGACGCCGCCCCAGCCGCGGTGCAGCAGCCAGCCGATATAGGTGGCCAGTTGCTGCGCTTCCGGCCCGGGCAGCAGCATGCAGTAATTCAGGGCGTGCAGGAAGCGGCGTTCGGAAATCCAGCGCCGGCGCTCCACCAGCTCCTGATGCATGATGGCGATCTGGCCGGCCGGGCCGCCGAAGCTGATCAGACCCAGCTTGAGCCAGAAACGGAGCGCTTGCCGGAAGCCGACGGGGGCGGGCGCGGCGTCGCGGGGGCTGGGCGGCATGATCAGCTCTCCTTGGCGAACTGTTGGTAGAGCCCGTCCCAGATATGGGCGGCGGCGCTCAGCAATTGGTCGTCGTCGCTCAGCGCGGCGCGCAAGCCGGCCAGCACGGTTTCCACGCCGCTGGCTTCCGGCGGCGCCGCGCCGCCCACGTCCAGATAATGGACCAGCTCGGCCAGCCTTCGCAGCGGGGGCGCGTCCAGACCGAAGCTGGCCAGCAGCACCTCGAAGCTGACCTTGTCGCCGACATGGGTGAAGGCGGCGCCGTCGAAATCGAAGCCCAGCGCCTCCGGCGGGCAGTCGCCGGGCGCGGCCAGCCACAGGATGCGCGCCTGCGGGTCGATGAAGCGGCGGATCAGCCAGGCCGAGGCCAGCCGGTCCACCCAGGGGCGGCGGCGGGTGGCCCAGATCCGGCCTTGGTGCTCGGCCACGGCGCGGCGCGGAATCTGCATGTCCAGACTATGGGGCTCGCCCGGCGACAATTGCAGCTGGATGGCGGTTTCCAGCTGTTGCAGCGCGGCCTGCGCCTGTTGCTGGCCGACGCCGGGGAAGAAATCGATGGCGGCGACGCCGGCCAGGGTCTTGCTCAGCCGCCGCCATTGTTTCAGCCGCTCGGCGGCGTTGTCGGGGTCCAGCCCGCTTAGTTGTTCCTGGATGTCCTGCCGCAGCTGCTGATAGTCGGCGTCGCGCTGGAACAGCGGCGGAAAATCGCTGCCGTCCAGCGGCCGGCAGGCCAGCAGCCGCGCGACGCCGCCGTGTTGTTGGATGTCGGAGGCGATGGCCTCCAATTGTTGCAGCCGGGCGTTGCTGCCGGGCAACAGGTAGGCGCCGTCGCGCAGCGCGGCGGAGCCGCAGGCTTTCAAGGCGCGCCAGGCGCGCATGCGCGCGGTGGCGTTTTCGGTGGGCAAAGAAGTGATCAGCAGCAGCCAGTCCATGATGCGCTCCATTTTTTTGTAGCGTATTCTACAATTATGTAGCGATCAATATATTTTGTCGGGCGCGAGATACAGTTGGACTCAAGCTTGGCCGGCGCGTGGTCGATAATCTAAATCGGGCTCAACAGAGACGGGAGACGAAGATGAAGCGATGGAAGCAATGGTCTGTGTGCTTGTTGGCGGCGGCGCTGGCGGCGCCGGCGCTGGCCAATCCGCCGGAAGGCAAGGGCCAGGGTCATGGCCAGGGGCAGGGCAAGCACAAGGATAAAGACAAGGACAGGGAAGCGTCGCCGGAGCGGTCGGACCGGGATTTGGTGGCGGCGGGCATCAGCGTCGCCGCCGCGCGGCGCCTGGCGCTGGATTCCGGGGTGACCGGCTATAAATCCTTGCCGCCGGGCATGCGCAAGCGCCTGGCGCGCGGCAAGCCGCTGCCGCCCGGCATCGCCAAGCAGGTCTTGCCGGCGCCCTTGCTGAGCCAGCTGCCGCGCCACCCCGGTTACGAGTGGCGGGCGGTGGGCGCGGACCTGGTGCTGGTGGCGGCCAGCGGCTTGATCGCGGATATCTTGCTGGACGTGCTGCGCTGATCCGGCCGGCTTACAAGATTTGGCGGTAGATCACCGCGTCCGCCAGCTCCGCCACCTGGTCGTACAGGCGGCGCGCGACGAGGTTGTCGCCGGCGGTGCGCCAGTAGAGCATGGCGGCGCCGTCGTCGCGCGCCCGTTCCGCGGCGGCTAGCAGCAGCGCGCGGGCGACGCCGCCGCCCCGCGCCGCCGGCGCCACGTATAGATCCTGCAGATAGGCGCTGTCCTGGATCTGGATGGTGCTGCGGTGGTAGAGCAGGTGGGCGATGCCCAGCAGCGCGCCGTCGGCGACCGCGGCCAGCCCGCGCACCGGCTCCTCCGGCGCGAGCAGGCGGCGCCAGGTTTCCCGGTCCACCTCCTCGGGCAGGGCGCTGACGCCGACGCGGCCGTAGAAGGCGTTGTAGTCGCGCCATAAGGGCAGCCAGCCGGCGTGATCGCCGGCTTGCAGCGGGCGGATGGAGAAGGCGGCCTCAGCCATGGCGCGCTTCCGTTTCGCCGGCGCCGGCCATGTGTTCCAGCCCGGCCAGCACTTGCAGGCTGGCGGCTTCCATCATCGCGACATGTTCCACCGCGGCCCGGCTGTCGCCGTCGGCGTGGGCGCGCAAGGCGTCCAGCGCCGCGGTGTGCACCTTGGCGTGCGGCGCTTCGATTTCGCGGAAGCCGGGCAGGTGGGAGAAGCCGGCGCGGCCTTCGCCTTCGTAATACCACTTGCCGAAGCGGCAGTGCTGATGCGAGCCGAAGTGGCCGATGTCCTCGTCCGACAGGCCGAACATCACCTGGTAGACGCGGAATTTGTAGATCAGGTGGTCCATCTTGGCCAGTTCGCAGAAACCGCGCAGCGCGGAGGCGGCGATGCTGCCCTCCATGCTGGTGGACATGTCCAGCAATTGTTTCATGGTGCCGGCGGCGGCTTCGCCGTCCTGGCTGAAACCGGCGGCTTGTTCCGCCAATTGCTCCATCTGGCTGCGGCTGCCGGCGCTGTCGCCGCGGATCTGCTCCACCAGCTTGGCGATGTCGGCGGTGGCGGTGGCGGTGCGTTCGGCCAGCTTGCGCACTTCGTCGGCCACCACGGCGAAGCCGCGGCCTTGCTCGCCGGCGCGCGCCGCTTCGATGGCGGCGTTCAGGGCCAAGAGATTGGTCTGGTCGGCGATGTCGCGGATCAATTGCACGATGCCGCCCACCTCCTGGGCGCGGGCGTCCAGCTCCCCCACTTTTTCCGCCGCGCCCTGCGAGGCGCCGGCCAGTTTGGACAGATCGGCGGCGATCTGGTCTATGGACTGGCGGCTGCGCAGCGAAATGCCCTGAGCGGCGACGGCGCGGTCTTTTTCCCGGCTCATCACGCTGGAGAGGGTGGCCAGCGACTGCTGGGTGTCGGTCATCGATTGGGCGAAGGCGGAGAGATTGGCGATCAGTCCGTTCAGTTCCTGAACTTTGGCCTGACTGGCGGCCAGCTGGCGTTCGGCTTCATCGGCGCGGCTGCGGGTGTGTTGCAGTTCCTGGCGCATTCGCTCCGCCTCCTGGCTGAGTTGCAAGCGCTCCGCCTGCTCGCGCGCGGCCTTGTCCTTGTTCCGGAACCACATTCCATTCTCCTCTTGAAGCCGGACCGGCATAGGCAGGCGTGGCTTGCGCTTGCATGTCGCCGGGTGATTTTAAATAAACGTTTAGCATTATCCGAATGCCGTCATGAATCTGCAATCATTTGTCTTGTTTAAGTTTGATTAATTATGACAAAAATCAGACTTGACGCTTGTTGCGCCGTTTACTAAGGTATCATTTTGATACGTTAAATAAGAGGCTCTTATGCACTCTCGTTTTGATGTCTTTCGCGAACAGGCGTTGGGCCGCCAGTTGGAGGCTTTGATCGACACGCCGCAGCGTTATGTGGAATACGCGGCCTTGTCGCGCGCCGAAGTGCCGGCGATTGCGGCCATCGTCCACGATGTGCGCCAGCTGTTTCCGGAAGTGGAGGCGGACGCCAGCGCGCGCCAGTTTTGCGGCGCGATGGTGGCGGAGGTGATGCGCCGCCATTATCACGAGGTGTTGCGGCCGCGCGGCCGGGTACCGGGCGGTTATTTCACTTACGGGGTGGTGTGGACGCCTCGGCCGCAACAGTTGGACTGGGAGCAGCGGCTGGAGGCGCTGCGGGCGATGCCGGCCCAGTTGGCGGCGGCGCTGCGCGTGATTCCGGCCGCGGACTGGCGGCGGCGGCCGGACGGCATCGATTTTGCCGCGGTGGAGCATGCCTGCCATCTGCGCGATCTGGACCGGATTTTCTGCCAAAGGGTGGCAAGGGTATTGACCGAGGACATGCCGGATATTCCGTCGGTAGACGGCACTGAAATGTCGCGCGAACTGGCTTATCTGGAGCAGGACGGCTCAGCGGCCCTGGACGATTTCCTGGCCGGGCGGCGGCATTTGCTGACAGCGCTGGCCGGCGCCGAAGCGGCCCAGCGCGGGCGGCTATGCCTGTTTGGCGGCGAGCGGCGGATGAGTCTGGAGGATTTGGCCGAGGACATGCTGCAGCACGACCGCGCCCATTTGCTGGAGGTGGAGGAACTGACGGCGGAGTTGGGCGGCGAGCCGGTTTGAGCGCCGGCCCGGCTCAGAGTCGGTTGACGATCTGCTGCGCGTCGGCGATACGGCGTTGAGAACGGCCCTTGTACACTCCGCTGCTTCCGCCGCAAGGCCTGGTCTCGCCTTGGTTCGCGAGATGGTAAACGCCCTCTCAGGGTTGTTGGTACCAGGGGCGGCGCAGCAGCGCGGGCAGCAGGGTTTCGCGCAGTTTGCCTATCTGCTGCCACAGGCAGCGCGCCAGGGCCGGATTGTCCCGGTGCCAGCGCTTGCCCAACACCAGATAGTAGTCCTTGCGCGACAGCGGCGGCTGCAGGCGGACGATGCCGGCCTGCGGGTGGTCTTCCAGATAGCGGTCGCCGATGTGGTTCTGCGTGGCGTAGGCGGCGATGTGGCGCGCCAGCAGTTTGCGGAAGTTCATCTCGGTGTCTTTGGCGGCCTCCACCTGGGCGCCCTTGGCGCGCAGATCGTCGGCGATGGACCAGCCGGCGTTGACGCCGATGGCGCCCAGCGCCGGCAGGTTCTTGCCGTTCCAGGCCGGCGGCGCGTTTTTCAGCGCGTACAAGGAATAGGCCAGCGTGGTCAGCCGGTAGCGCGGGTCGGGTTCCTCGCCCTGCATCGGGTAATCGAAATAGGCTTCGCGTTCTTTGTTGTGGGAGAACATGAAGGCGGCGTCGTGCTGATCGTGCTGCATCTCGGTGAGCAGGCGCTTGCCCGGCAGCCGCGACAGCTTAAGCGCGATCCGGCAGCCCTTGGCCGCCGCCTGCGCCATTTCCACCACCGCGCCGGGGTGGGGCGGCATTTGATCGCCTTCGCCGCTCATATACGGGTCCGAGGCCACCGCGCCGTAAACCATGTCCAGCGTCGCCGCCGCCGCCGGCTGCGCGGCCAGCGCCGCGATCAGCAGTCCTATCTGTTTCAAGCCCAATCCACGCATCCATCGCTATCGCCTGCGCAGAGGGTAACAGCGCCGGACTCCCTTAGCATAGAGTTCCGCGCCGGGGTTTCAATATTCCCGTTCCGCCTGTCGCGCCAGCATGCGTTTCAGCTCCGGCAGACAGGAGCCGCAAACGCCGCCGCAACCCAGCCGCGCCTTGAGTCCGGCCAAGTCCGCGCCGTCGGCGATGGCCGCCTGGATGCGCTCGGCGTCCACTTGCAGGCAGTTGCAGACGATGCGCGCGGCGGCGGGCGCGGCCGCGGCGCCGGGGACCAGCGCGCTGAGCCGGCTGCCGGGCCAGGGCCGGCCGCTTTGCATCGCGGCCAGCAGCCGCGCGCCGTCGTCCTGGCCGCCGGCGAAGACGTAGGCCCAGGGCGCGTCGTCGCGCCAGGCGATGCGTTGTTCCAGGCCGCGGCGCGCGTCGCTGAAGGTTTGCAGCTGCGGGCCGCCGTCCAGGTCCAGCAGCCAAGTCAGCTCGGCCAGCCAGTCCGGCCGCGGCTGGGCGTGGGCGGCGTTCAGCACCAGGATGTCCGGCGGGCGCAGGCTGAGCGCGGCGTAGCCGCAGCCGGCCAGCAAGGGCTGCAGCCGCGCGCGCAGCGCCGGCAGGTCCGGGTGGCGGCTGGCGGCGCGCACCCGCCACGGCAGTTCGGCGCGTTCCACCCGCACCGCGGCGTGCTTGAGTTCGGGCTGGAACGATTGCGGGTCCACCGCCGGCGAGCAGGCCTGGTTGACGCCGCCGCTGTCCAGATGCTGGCCGCTCCAGTGCATGGCGGCGAACACGCTGCCGCCCGGCAGTTCCTCGCAAAGCGCCAGCGGCAGCACCAGACCGCCGCGCCGGCTTTCCACCCTGACCAGTTCGCCGGCCTGGAGGCCGCGGCGGGCGGCGTCGGCCGGGTGCATGTCCAGCGTCGGTTCCGGCGCGTGGGAGAACAGCCGCGCCACCCGGCCGCTGCGGCTCATGCCGTGCCATTGGTCGCGCAGCCGGCCGGTGAGCAGGCGGAAGGGGTAATGGGCGTTGACCGCGTCCGCCGGCGGCCGGTAGGGCGTGGCGTGGAACAGCGCGCGGCCGTTGGCGGTGGCAAAGCGGCCGTCTTCGTAACGCCGAGCCTGGCCGGCGGCCGCGCCGGCCGGGAACGGCCATTGCTGCGGGCCGTCCCGCTCCAGCCGCGCGTGGCTGAGGCCGCTGAGGTCCAGATCGCGGCCGGCGGTCAGCGCCGCGTGTTCGGCGAACACCGCCGCCGGTTCGCTGTGTTCGAACAGGCTGGGCGCGTCCGGGTAGAGCAGCCGTTCCAGCCGGCGGCCCACTTCGGCGGCGATCCAGCCGTCGGCGCGAGCCTCGCCCGGCGGCGGCACGGCGGCGCGCACCCGGCTGATGCGGCGTTCGGAGTTGGTGACCGTGCCTTCTTTTTCGCCCCAGCTGGCGGCGGGCAGCAGCGCGTCGGCGCAGGCGGCGGTGTCGGTGTCGGCGTAGGCGTCCTGGACGATGACGAATTCGGCCTGGGCCAGCGCCTGGCGCGCTTGCTCCAGGTCCGGCAAGGAGTGGGCGGGATTGGTGCAGACTATCCACACCGCCTTGACCCGGCCGGCCTTGAGCGCGTCGAACAGCGCGATGGCCGGCAGGCCGGGGCGGTCGGAGAGCCGCTCCGGCGGCACGCCCCAGTGGGCGGCCACTTCGGCGCGGTGTTGCGGGTTGGCGATGTCGCGGTGGGCGGCCAGCATGGTGGCCATGCCGCCCACTTCGCGGCCGCCCATGGCGTTGGGCTGTCCGGTCAGCGAGAAGGGGCCGGCGCCGGGGCGGCCGATCTGGCCGGCGGCCAGGTGCAGATTGATCAGCGCCAGGTTTTTGGCGGTGCCGTGGCTGGACTGGTTCAAGCCCATGCAGTACAGCGACAGGCTGGCCGGGCTGCGGCCGAACCATTCGGCGGCGGCGGTCAGGTCGGCTTCGGCGATGCCGCACAGGCCGGCGGCCTGGCGCGGCGAATAGTCGCGCAGCAGGCGCTTGAGCGCGTCGAAGCCCTCGGTGTGGGCGGCGATGTAGCTCTCGTCTATCAGCCCTTCCCAGATCAGGTGGTGCAGCATGCCGTTGAACAGCGCCACGTCGCTGCCGGGCTGGATCTGCAAATGCAGGTCCGCCAGCGCCGCGGTGTCGGTGCGGCGCGGGTCCACCACGATCCACTTGCGGTCCGGCCGCGCCGCCTTGGCGGCCTCCAGCCGGCGGAACAGCACCGGGTGGGCGTAGGCCGTATTGCTGCCGGCCAGCAGCACGCAATCGGCCAGGTCCAGGTCCTGGTAGCAGGTGGGCGGGCCGTCGGCGCCCAGCGCCAGCTTGTAGCCGCTGACGGCGCTGGACATGCACAGCCGGGAGTTGGTGTCGATATTGTTGCTGCCGATCAGGCCCTTGGTCAGCTTATTGAACAGATAGTAGTCCTCGGTCAGCAGCTGGCCGGAGGCGTAGACCGCCACCGCGTCCGGCCCGTGGCGGCGGATGACGCCGGCCAGCCGCTCGGCCACGGTGTCCAGCGCGCTGTCCCAGTCCACGCGCCGGCGCGCGGCGTCGCGGGTCAGCCGCAGTTCGGGGTGCAGCGCGCGGCCGGACAGGCTGGCGCAGCTGTCCGCCAGCGCCAGGCCCTTGGTGCACAGCCGGCCGTGGTTGGCCGGGTGGGCCGGATCGCCTTCCACGCCGGTGACGCGCGCGCCGTCGCTGTGGATCAGCACGCCGCAGCCGACGCCGCAGTAACAGCAGGTGGAGGGGGTGGTGGTCATGGCGCGGTCCCCGGGTTCACAGTTGCAGGTAGACGTCGCCGTCCCGCAGGCTGACCGGGAAGCGTCGCGCGCAGCCGCGGTCAGGCGCCTGGGCTTCGCCGTCGTCCAGATTGAGGGTCCAGCCGTGCAGCGGGCAGGTGACCGCCGCGCCGTGCACCAGGCCCTGGCTCAGCGGGCCGCCCTTGTGCGGGCAGCGGTCCAAGAGCGCGAACACTTGCTGCGGCTGCGGCCGGAACAGGGCGATGTCGCCGTCGTCGCGCGCCAGCACGCGGCTGCCCAGCAGCGGGATGTCGTCCAGCGCGCAGATGCGCAGCCAGCGGGAGGAGGGGGGCGGGGTGGGTTCCATGGCGGCCTCAGGCGATGACTTTCAAGGGGATGTATTCCTGGCGCTGCGCGCCGGCGATGCGGGCGGCCCAGGGGTCGGGCAGGCCTTCCAGCGCGAACAGCAGCCGCTGGTACAAGGCCTGGCGGTTGGCGGCGTCGTCCACCACCCGCGCCTTGACGTAATCCAGGCCGACGCGGGCGATGTAGCGGACGGTGCGGTCCAGGTAATAGCCCTCCTCGCGGTAGAGCTGCAGGAAGGCGCCGCTGTATTCCTTCACTTCCTCGGCGGTTTTCACCTTGCACAGGAATTGCGCCACCTCGGTCTTGATGCCGCCGTTGCCGCCCACGTACAGCTCCCAGCCGGAGTCCACCGCGATCACGCCCACGTCCTTGATGCCGGCTTCGGCGCAGTTGCGCGGGCAGCCGGACACCGCCAGCTTGACCTTGTGCGGCGCCCACATATTGGCCAGCATGGTTTCCAGGTCTATGCCCATCTGGGTGCTGTTCTGGGTGCCGAAGCGGCAGAATTCGCTGCCGACGCAGGTTTTCACGGTGCGGATGGATTTGCCGTAGGCGTGGCCGGATTGCATGCCCAGGTCTTTCCAGACATCGATCAGGTCTTCCTTGCGGATGCCCAGCAGGTCGATGCGCTGGCCGCCGGTGACCTTGAGCATGGGCACCCGGTATTTGTCGGCCACGTCGGCGATGCGGCGCAGCTCGGCGGCGTTGGTGACGCCGCCCTTCATCTGCGGGATCACCGAGAAGGTGCCGTCCTTCTGGATATTGGCGTGCACCCGCTCGTTGACGAAGCGGCTTTGCGGATCGTCCACCGCCTCGCGCGGCCAGGTGGACAGCAGGTAGTAGTTGATCGCCGGGCGGCAGCTGGCGCAGCCGTTGGGGGTGCGCCATTCCAGGAAGTGGTAGACCGCGGCGTGGTCCAGCAGGCGGTGGTCGCGGATGGCCTTGCGCACCTCGGCGTGACTGTGATCGGTGCAGCCGCAGACGGCCTTGGTCTTGGGCGCTTCCTGGAAGCTGGAACCCACGGTGTTCATCAGGATCTGTTCCACCAGGCCGCTGCAGGAGCCGCAGGAGCTGCCGGCCTTGGTGCATTGCTTGACCTCGTCCAGGGTGAACAGGCCGTTTTCCTTGATCGCTTTGACGATGGCGCCCTTGCTGACGCCGTTGCAGCCGCAGACTTCGTCGCCGTCCCGCATGCCGGCGGCGCGGCTCTGGCCTTGGACGCCGACGTCGCCGATGGCGGTTTCGCCGAAGATCAGCCGCTCGCGCAGATCGCCTATCGCGCGCTGTTCGCGCAGCAGCTTGAAGTACCAGGCGCCGTCGGCGGTGTCGCCGTACAGGCAGACGCCGATCAGCTTGTCCTCGCGCAGCACCAGTTTCTTGTACAGGCCGCCGGCCGGGTCGGACAGCACGATCTCTTCGCAATCGCCGCCGCCGATGAAGTCGCCGGCGGAGAACAGATCGATGCCGGTGACCTTGAGCTTGGTGGCCATCACCGAGCCCTGGTAGCGGCTGCTGCCCAGTTGGGCCAGATGGTTGGCGCAGACCTTGGCCTGTTCGAACAGCGGCGCCACCAGTCCGTAGCAGACGCCGCGGTGGCTGACGCATTCGCCCACCGCGTAGATGCGCGGGTCGAAGGTCTGCAGCGCGTCGCTGACCACCACGCCGCGCTCGCAGTGCAGGCCGGCGCCGGCGGCCAGCGCGATATTGGGGCGGATGCCCACCGCCATCACCACCAGCTTGGCCTCCAGGGTTTCGCCGTCGGCGAGCTTCGCCGCCGCCACCGCGCCATGGCCGTCGTCCAGCAGCGCGGCGGTCTGGCGGCCCAGCAGGAAGCGCAGGCCGCGCGCTTCCAGCGAGGCCTGCAGCAACTGGGCGGCCGCGGGGTCCAGTTGTCTTTCCAGCAGCCAGTCCGCCAGGTGGACCACGGTGACGTCCATGCCGCGCTGCTTCAGGCCGTAGGCGGCTTCCAGGCCGAGCAGGCCGCCGCCTATCACCACCGCCCGGCCGCCGCCGGCGCTGGCGGCCAGCATGGCTTCGGTGTCGCGGATGTCGCGGTAGCCGATGACGCCGGCGAGATCGCGGCCCGGCAGCGGCAGCATCACCGGCAGCGAGCCGGTGGCGAGCAGCAGCCTGTCGTAAGGGGCGACGCTGCCGTCGTCGGCGCGCACCAGGCGGCGCGCGCGGTCCAGTTCCACCACGGTCTTGCCGGTGTAAAGGCTGATGCCGCGTTCGGCGTACCAGGCGCGCGGATTGAGCACGATGTCGTCGAAGGTCTGTTCGCCGGCCAGCACCGGCGACAGCTGGATGCGGTTGTAATTGGGGTGCGGCTCGGCGCCGAACACGGTGATGTCGTACAGGTCCGGCGCCAGCGTCAGCAGCTCTTCCACGGTGCGGATGCCGGCCATGCCGTTGCCGACCACCACGAGTTTGGGTTTGGTCATGATGGATGTCCTCGCGGGTTCAGAGCCGGGCGCTGGCGAGAGACCAGCCGGCGCGCCAGCGCTGGCGCAGCCCGGCCAGGCCGGCCCAGCCGGCCAAGGCCAGCGCGGCGTACAGCCACAGTCCGATGGCGTAGCCGCCGCTGGCCTGCTTGATCACGCCCAGGCCGGCCGCCAGCAGGAAGCCGCCGACGCCGCCGGCCATGCCGATCAGGCCGGTGACCGCGCCGATCTCGCCGCCGAAGCGCTGCGGCACCAGCTGGAACACCGCGCCGTTGCCGGCGCCGAGGCAGAGCATGGCCAGCACGAACAGCAGCAGCGCGCCGCCGGCGCCGCCCGCTTCCAGGCCGGCGGCGAACAGCAGCGCCGCCACCGCCAGGTAGACGGCCAGCAGCGAGCGGGTGCCGCCGACGCGGTCCGCCAGCACGCCGCCCAGCGGCCGCATCATCGAGCCGGCGAACACGCAGGCGGCGGTATAGAGCCCGGCGGTCTTGGCGTCGAAGCCGAACTGGTCGTGGAAATAGCCGGGCAGCGCGCTGGCGAAGCCGGCGAAACCGCCGAAGGTGATGGCGTAGAACAGCATCAGCCACCAGGCGTCGCGCTGGGCCAGCACCGCCAGATAATCGGCCCAGCGCTTGGGCGGCGGCGCGCCCGGCGCGTCCTTGGCCAGCCGGGCGAACAGCAGCAGCGCCAACAGCAGCGGCAGACAGGCGAGGCCGAACACGTTCTGCCAGCCGAACTGCAGCGCCAGCGCCGGCGCGAACAGCGCCGCCAGCACGGTGCCGGAGTTGCCGGCGCCGGCGATGCCCAGCGCCGTGCCCTGATGCGCAGGTGGATACCAGCGCGAGGCCAGCGGCAGCGCCACGGCGAAGGAGGCGCCGGCCACGCCGAGGAACAGGCCCAGCAGCAGCGCGCCGCCCAGGCTGGAGAGGCCGACGCGCCAGGCGGCGAGCAAGGCGGCGATGACGACGATCTGGGCGATCAGCCCGGTGCGCTTGGCGCCGATGCGGTCCGCCAGCATGCCGACGGCCAGCCGCAGCAGCGCGCCGGCCAGGATGGGAGTGGCCACCATCAGCGCGCGTTCTTGGGTGTCCAGGTCCAGCGCGGCGGCGATGGGCACCTGCAGCGGGCCCAGCAGATACCAGACCATGAAGC
Source organism: Chromobacterium sp. S0633 (assembly GCF_024158805.1). NCBI lineage: Bacteria > Pseudomonadati > Pseudomonadota > Betaproteobacteria > Neisseriales > Chromobacteriaceae > Chromobacterium > Chromobacterium sp. S0633. The sequence continues at coordinate 43,529 of NZ_JAMZGH010000007.1, forward strand.
TGAGGTCGAAGTAGAGAAAGGCGGACAGCAAGGTGGGCTTGTGCCCGGTGTGCCAGAAAGAACGGTCCATGCGAAACTCCTGTGCCGCGAGCGGCCGGGGGCCGGCCAAAATAAAAACGGCGTTCGCTCCTCGGTGATAGCAGGAGCGGACGCCGTTGTCCGTTGCCGTCCCGGCCGCCATTGGCCGGACAAGCATTTGGGGTGGGCGGGGCACGTCTTTGTGCCAGGCCCGGCTTGACTTATGCAAACGCCGTGCCAGCCTCCGCGCGCCGGAAATCCGGGTTTCGCGTGGATTCGCGGCGGGAAGCCGCACCGCGCTGGTGCGAAAATAGCCGGCCGCGCACTGAGTTTGTGCGTTGCAACATGCGGGGCTTAATCAAGCAGACGCTCCGTCGCCGGGTAGCGCGGCCGTCCGTCCCACTCCACGCCGTCGCACAGCCGGCTGCGGCGCTGCGGCCGGGCCTGCGCGTCCTCGTCGCCGCGCAGCCAGCCCCAGCGCCGGAACTGGTCGATGAACCAGACGCCGTCGGACGGATAGGGATAGTTGACCCGGCCCTGGTCGAAGAAGCGCAGCGCCGACGCCCCGGCGGCGGCCGAGGGCAGGGTGGCGGCGATCAGCGTTTCCGGCAGGGCGATATGCTCCGGCCGCGCCAGCCAGCGCGCCGCCTGGCGGCGGTTTTCGCCGTGCTCCAGCCAGCGGCAGGCTTCCAGCAGCGCCATGATCAGCGCGGCGGCGGCGGCCGGTTCTTCTTGCGCGAAACCACGGCGGCAGAGCAGGGCTTTTTCCGGGTGGCCGGGCCAGATCTCGCCGCTGGCGACGGCGATGCGGCCGGCCTGGCGCGCCGCCGCCTGCTGGTGCCAGGGCTCGCCGGCGCAAAAACCGTCCAGCTGGCCGGCTTCCAGCGCCGCGCCCATCTGCGGCGGCGGAATCACCACCAGGCGCGCGTCGCGCAGCGGGTCCAGGCCTTGCGCCGCCAGCCAGTAATTGAGCCACAACGCGTGGGTGCCGGCGGGAAAGGTGTGCGCCAGCGTCAGCGGCGCGCCGCCCTGGCGGACGCGGCGCGGCAAGGCCTGCTGCGGCGCCGCCGCCAGAGCGTCGGCCAACGGGTGGCTGAGGGTGATGGCCTGGCCGTTCTGGTTCAGCGTCATCAGCAGCGCCATGTCCGCTTGCGGGCCAGCCAGGCCCAGCTGCATGCCGTAGGCCAGGCCGTACAGCGCCGCGGCGGCGTGCAGGCGGCCGTCCAGCAGCTTGTCGCGCACCGCGCTCCACGAAGGCTGGCGCAGCAATTCCAGTTCCAGGCCGTGGCGGCGGTCCAAACCGAGCTGGCGCGCGACGATCAGCGGCGCGCTGTCGGTCAGCGGCAAATAGCCCAGGCGCAGGCGGTGGGGGACGGTCATGGGATTTCCTCGCGGCTCAGCCTAGCAGTTCGGCGGCCTGGATCAGTTGTCGGGCGAGATCGGCGACGCGCAGGCCCTCGCGCATCGCCTGCCGGCGCAGCGCCTGGTAGGCGTCGTTTTCGCTGAGCCGGCGCTTGTCCATCAGAATGCCCTTGGCGCGCTCGATCAGCTTGCGTTCGGCCAGCTGCTGTTCCGCCGCCGCCAGCCGCTGTCGCAGCCGGGCGTCCTCGGCGAAGCGGGCGCGGGCCAGGTCGATGATGGGCGCCAGCCGCGCCGCGTCGGCCTGGTCCACCACATAGGCCGCCACGCCGGCGTGGACGGCGGCTTCTATGGTGGGCAGGTCGCCCTGGTCGGCGAACATCACCACCGGGTGCGGCGCGATCTCGCCCAGCAGCGCCAGTTGTTCCAGGGTGTCGCGCGACGGGGATTCGGTGTCCACGATCACCACGTCCGGCCGCAGCCGCTCCACCGCCTGCAGCAGCGCGGCGGCGCCGTCCACCTCGGCGACGACGGCGTAGCCGGCGCGCGCCAGCGCCTGGCGCAGCGAGGCGATGGTTTTGGCGTGGTCGTTGACCAGCAGCAGGCGCAGCGGCGGAGGCGTGGACATTGCGGCACCGGGGAGAAGGGACGGCTTGGCTGAAGCAAGCGCCGTGCCCAAGGGCATTCTTGACGCGATTTTTAGCGAGGATGCGGCCGGATTGACGCGGCGTTTAGCCGCGATGTCTTAGAGTGGCTAACAAAAATCAGTTTTACGGCTGAGGCAAGGCGTGCCGACGCAGGCAGTACTTGAGTACGACAAGTCGGCGCAACGCAGCATCAGGGGTTTGTTAGCCGCTCTTATCGTGGAGCGGAGACAAGGCCAATGGACAGGAGGTGAAACACGGGTGAACAACAGTCGTTGGCGAGGCCGGCCCCGCGCGAGCGGAGCCGGCCGATTTCATTTGAGTTTGACGTTCCAGTTGTCCTCGACGCAGCGCTGGTAGTTGCCGGCTTGCAGCGCGCTGTACGGAGTCTGGTAGTTCACCAGCTGGCATTTGTAGTCATTGCCCCATTTCCAGTCCTTTTCCCAATAGATGTTGTAGGCGGCGGAGCTGGCGGCGCTGAAGCGCTGCATATTGGCGCAGGACAGCTGCTCGTTGCCGTAGTCCCAGCCCAGGTCCTTGGCGAACTGGCGGTAGTAATCGATGCGGTTCTGCGCCGCCTGGCGCTCGGTGCCGCCGCCGCACTCGGCGTTGATGATCTGGATGGTGGTGGCGAAGTTGTTGCCGGCGCCGGCGGCCTTGTCCGCGGCGTTGGGCACCCAAGTGCCGTCCAGCACATGCAGCATCGACGGCTTGGGCGGCTGCGGGAAGACGAAGAAGAAGGTGGCCGAGCTCAGGTTGAGCCAGGTGGAGGCCACCAGGTCCGGGTTCTTCAGCAGTACGGATTGGTCGCCGTCGTGCATGGCTTGGGAGAAGGGGCCGTAGTTGTAGTTGTAGGACAGCTGCTTGGCGCCGCGGCCGAAGTACTTTTTCCAGCTGCCGTCGGCGTTCTTGCCGCAGGTCCACACCTTGTTGAACACCGGATCGGCGCATTCGGTGTTGTAGCCGCAGCCGGGGCCGGTTTCGGCGCAGCCCATTTCGCGCAGGTATTTCAGACCTTGCCGCCATTCCGGCACCGTGTCGCTGCGGTTGTGGTCGCCGGTTTCCTGGGCGAAGTGGGCGAACATGGTGGCCAGGCTGTGGCGGCAGATGGCGTCGCCGTCGCGGCCGTCGCCGTAGTCGTCGCAGATGGCGGGAAACTTGGCGATGGCCTGCAAGAAGCGCTGGTAGCTGTAGCTGGCGTCGCGGCGGGAGAAGTAATACTCCCACTTGCTCGCCGGCAGCAGGCGCTCCACCCGGCGCACGTTCAGCGGGTTGGCGGCGCGGCCGGGCGTCACTTGTTCCACCTGGGCGTTGGGCAGGGTGCGGATCGAGGCTTTGACGTTGCGGAAGAAGGAAGTGTCGGTCAGGGCGGCCTCGTATTGCAGCGCTTGCTGCAGCGTGGGCGGCTGAGGCTGGCCCGGTTCGGCCAAAGCCGTGGCCTGGGCCGCCGCCGGCGTCCAGCTGCCTCTGGGGTTGGCGGCCGGCGTTTCGGCGCGGGTGCGCCATTTGGCCTGCCAATCCTGACCTTGCCATTGGACTTGCTGTCCAGCCTGATAGACGGCGCCGGCGTTCCAGGGCGCGGCCAAAACGGACTGGCAGGCCAGGCTCAGCAGCAGGGCGGTGAAGGGTTTGCGCATGTTGGCTCCTGTTGTCGGGCTGCCGGCGCGGGGGACGCCGCGCGAAATCATCGCAGCCGTTTATGGGGGCCTCGACACACCTGCTGCGCGGTCCGATGGCCTCGCTCAGTCACAGGCTTCTGGCTTTGCCGTGCGCGCGGTTTCGGGGCTTGCGTTCTGATGTCAGAGGACGCGTCTTGCTCTTGAACGGATCGCGGCGGTTTTCGAGGTTGCCCTAGATGGTTTTCTGCCGCGCGCGACGCACGGCATAGATACCACTATGGAACCAATTTTTGATATGTCAAACGACTTTTTGAAGGAGAGTGGGCTTGACGCGGCCATGCGGCCGGCGCGCGGCTAAGCCGGAAGGGGCGAAGAAAGCGGAAGCGGCCGCGGCGGGCGCCGGGGTGAGATCCCGGACGGGTGCGGCGTTGAGCGTCAATCGGATCGTGCGGCCGTCTCAGGGGCGAGAGGCGTTGATCCAGGCGTCGTGTGGGTAGCTGGCGGAATCCAGGCCCAGTTCCGACGAAAAAGTGACGTGACAGTGACGTCCTACTGCATTGACCGCAATCACGGTAAATGTGATTGCGGCGCTATCGTGTTGTTCGGCGATGTAGTCGCCGGGTTTGAGTTCATTGACTCGCAAATGTTGCTCCAGGGCATGACCGCGATAGCGGGTCATGCCGGCAGATCAACGGCGTCGGTTGTGATGGGGGCGAGGCGTGCCGCCGCCGGCCGGCGCCGTCGGATGACGGAAATTGATGCGGCCCTTGGTCAAGTCGTAGGGCGACATCTCTACAGTGACGCGGTCGCCTACCAGAACGCGAATACGGTGCATCTTCATCTTGCCCGAGCCATAGGCCAGGATTTCGACGTTGTTGTCCAGACGCACGCGGAAGCGGGACTCGGGCAACATTTCAATGACAACACCTTCCAGTTCGATCATGTCTTCTTTGGACATTACGATTCCTTTCTAATACGGTAGGCCAACAGCCACAGCGGCAGTCACATGGACTGCCGCGAGCGGGTGCTATTGGCGCGTCTATTCGGTAACCAAGCTAGGGAGGGGCTGGCTTCACAGGCAGCCCTCAGGCAAGGCGGAGCGTCCGACAGGCAGCTGCCGGAACGATCAGAAAATCTGAGGCGAACGGTATTATATATCTAACGCACTGATTTGTCAGAAAAATACAAGAATTTATCCGGCAATGGCCGAATCAGACGCGGCGATGAGGCGGTTTTCACAAAAAAATCAGGGAGATGGATTTATCCGCCGCCGTCGCCGTTGTGTTGAAAATCGCATTGGCAAGCGGGTTTCAGCGCCCTTGTCCCGCTATCCCGCCTAAGCGCGGCGGGTCGTAAACCGGTTCATTAGAGGCGGAGCGGAGCCGCGCCGCCTTTCTTGACCAGTTCGGCGAATTCGTTTTCTGGCATCGGCCGGGCGTAGAGAAAACCTTGGCCGTGCTCGCAACCGGCGTCCAGCAGGAAGCGGCGCTGGGCTTCGTTTTCCACGCCTTCGGCCACCAGGCCCAGGTGCAGGGTTTTGGCCAGCGAGATGATGGCCAGGCTGATGCTGGTTTCGTGCTCGCGGTCCGGCAGGCCGCGCACCAGCGATTGGTCGATTTTCAGTGTTTGCACCGGCAATTGGCGCAGATAGCTGAGCGAGGAATAGCCGGTGCCGAAATCGTCGATGGACAGGCCGACGCCCAGTTGGCGCAGCTCTCGCAGCACCGACAGATGCGCGTCCGGATTGCTCATTACGAAGCGCTCGGTGATTTCCAGTTCGATCTGCTGCGGCGGAACCCGGCAGTCGCGCAGCGCCTGCTTCAGGGTTTGCAGAATGGGCGCGCGCTGGATTTGCGCGCCGGCGATATTGAGGCTGAGCACGCCCGGCGACAGGCCGGCGTCCTTCCAGCGGCGCAGAATGCCGCAGGCGTGGCGGATCAGCCAGCTGCCGATCGGGATGATCAGGCCGGTTTCCTCGGCCAGCGGAATGAAGGTGTCCGGCCCGATCAGGCCCCGGCTCGGGTGCTGCCAGCGCAGCAAGGCCTCGGCGCCGATCAGGGCGCCGCTTTGCAGATGATATTTGGGCTGGAACACCAGGAAGAGTTCGCGCCGCTCCAGCGCCAGGCGCAGCTCGCGTTCCTGTTCCACCCGCAGCCGCGCGCGCTGGGTCAGCTCCTCGGTGTAAAAGCGGAAGGCGCCCTTGCCGTCGTTCTTGGCCTGGTACATGGCGGCGTCGGCGTTGCGCATCAGCGTTTCCGCGTCCTGGCCGTCGCGCGGGTAGATGCTGATGCCCACGCTGCAGCCCACTTCCACCTCCTGTTCTTCCAGGCGGAACGGCCGGGCGCAGGCTTTGACGATCTTGTTGGCGATGTCGATCACCGGATTGTCGGCTTTCTGGTTCTCCAGCAGGATCAGGAATTCGTCGCCGCCGATGCGGGCCACGGTGTCGTTGGCGCGCAGGCAGTCCTTGAGCCGGGCGGCCACTTCCACCAAGAGGCGGTCGCCGGCGCCGTGGCCGCGGGTGTCGTTGATCTGCTTGAAGTTGTCCAGATCGATGAACAAGACCGCCACGCGGCGGCGCTCGCGTTTGGCGGTCTGGATCGCGTGTTCCAGCCGCGACAGGAACAGCAGCCGGTTGGGCAGGGTGGTCAGCGAGTCGTAATGCGCCAGCTGCGCCATTTCGGCGGCGGATTTCTTGATCTGGGCGATGTCGGAGAACACGCCGACGTAGTTGCGCACCGCGCCGTCGGCGTCGCGCACCGCGGTGACGGTGAGCCAGGCCGGCGCCACGCTGCCGTCCTTGTGCCGGTTCCAGATTTCGCCTTGCCAGCGGCCGTGTTCCGCCACGGTCTGCCACAGCCGGCGGTAGAAGCCGGCGTCGTGGCGCCCGGAATGCAATAGGCGCGGGCTCTGGCCCAAGAGGTCGGCGCGGGCGTAGCCGGTGAGCGTGCTGAAGGCCGGGTTGACGTCGAGGATGCGCAGATCGGCGTCGGCGATCATCACCCCTTCCAAAGTGTGTTCGTAAACGGCGGCGGCCTGCTGCAGGGTCTGTTCGCGGCGCTTGAATTCGCTGATGTCCTGCAAGGTGCCGCTCAGGCGGACGACGCGGCCGCGGCCGTCCTGTTCCAGCGAGATGTGATGGCGCACGTGGCGGTCGCCGCCGTCCGGCAGCAGGATGCGGTGGTCAAGCTGCGCGGTTTCGCGCCGGCGCAGCACTTGGCGCAGGCAGCGGCGCAGCGGCGGCCAGTCGGCGGGCGGCAGCAAGGCGGGCAAGCGCGCCAGCGGCGGCGGGGGCCGGGCCGGGTCCAGCCGCCACAATTGGTACAGCTCTTCCGACCAATGCGGGGCGGCGTCGCCGCGCCGCCATTCCCAATGGCCTATTCGCGCCTGGGCCAGCGCCTCGCTCTGACGGCGTTGAGCGTCGCTGTGGTATTGGCTGCGCTCCAGGAAGTTGGACAGCATGTCCGCCACCGATTGCAGCATGTGTTGCTCTATCCACAGCCAGCTATGCGGCGTCGGCGCGCTGACCGCCAACACGCCGCGCCAGCATTGGCGAGGCCGCAGCGTGGCCAGCAGCGCGCTCTGGCCGTTGTCGCCCAGCAATTGGCGCAGCGCGGCGGCGGCTTCCGGCGCGTCGGCGCTGTCGTTCAGTTGCAAGGTGCGTTGCTGGCCCAGCTGTTGTTCCAGCCAGCAGAGTTTGGAGCGGGGGATGGCCGGGGCCTCGGCCGGCGGTCCGGCCGCCCGCGCCTCGTTTCGCCATTCTCGGGCGATGCGCACTTGCTTGCCTTCGGCGTCGAGCAGGGCCAGCAGGCAGCGGTCGGCGCCCAGGAATCGTCCCACGCGCTCCAGCAGGCCGCTCATGCGCGCCCACAGCGGTTCGGCCGGTTGGCTGGCCAGTTCGGCGGACAGGCCGGCCAGTTGCGCGAGGATGTCCAGATGGCGGGTCAGCAGTTGCTCGGAGGTGAGCCGGTCGGTGGCGTCGTGGAAGGTCAGCAGCAGGCAGTCCTGGCCTTCGGCCCGCAGCGGCCGCGCGCGGATGTCGGCATGGCCGGCGTCGCCGTCCGGCCGGCGCAGCGGGGTGGCGGCGATCTGGCTGGGTTTGTCCTTGGGCAGGGCCAGCAGCGGCCGCAGCGCTTCGGCCAGCCCGCTGTCGGGCGCCAGCGCCGAGAGCGCGAGGGGATAGGCGGGCGGCTCGGCGAGGCCCAGCAATTCCATCAGCGCGGCGTTGGCGTACAGCACTTGCTGGCCGCTGGGCTCCAGCAGCAGCACGCCGTCGTCCAATTGCTCCAGCATGGCCTGGGCCGGCGGCGGCTGGGGTTTGGCGGCGGCGCTCAGCGCCGGTTGCAGCAGCTGCCGCCCCAGGCTGTGGGTCATGTCGGTGAGCATCTGCCGCGCCTGTCGTCCGGCGGCGCTGTCCTGCGGCAGCGCGGGCTGAGCGGCCAGCGCGGACAGCATCTGCGCTTCGCCTATGGCGTGGCGCAGCGCGTAATCGCGCACTTGCTCCAGCTGGCGCAACAGGCTGTCCAGCGACGCGCCGGCGGCGAAGGCGGCGTCGTAGCGGTTCAGCAAGTCGCGCAGACGGCGTTGGTGTTTGCCGGCGGCGGGCCCGCTATCGGCGGCGGCTGGTTTCTTGATCGTCGGCATGAAGTCTCTTTCTGCGCTCGCGCCCGCTGCGGACGCGGTCAGGTCTTGCTTCATTGTTAGGCATGGATTTCAAAAAGGCCAACCACTTAATAGCTATATGAGTGGTTCATAAAAACGCCGGCGCGTCTTGAACATGTCTTCGCGCGCGGCGGGGCGCGGGCTTGCGCGGGATCCGCCGCCGGCGGGCGTTGCCGGCGGGGGTTTATGAACGCCGGAGCAGGCCGGCCAGTTCGCCGACGCGCGCCAGCGCCGCCAGATAGCGGTCGTCCAGCGGATAGCAGCAGGACAGCCGCAGCGCGTTGGGATAGCGGCCGCTGGGGGAGTACAGCGGGCCGGGCATGATGCTGATCTTTTCCGCGATGGCGGCGTGGAACAGCGCCACCGCGTCGATGTCCTCGGGCAGTTCCACCCAGATCAGGAAACCGCCGGAAGGCGCGGTGGCGTGGGTGCCGGCCGGGAAGTGGCGCGCGATCATGCCGCGGACTTTTTCCACGTGGGCGGCGTAGCGCCGCTTCAGCGCGCGCAGATGATGGTCGTAGCCGCCGGACTCCAGAAAGGCGCCCAGGGTTTCCGCCAGCACCGCCGGCTCCGCCACGGAGGAGGCGAATTTGAGCTGGCGCAGCGCGTGGCCGAAGCGTCCGCCCTCCATCCAGCCGATGCGGAAATCGGGCGCCAGGGTCTTGGTGTAGCTGGAGCAGACGATGACCCAGCCTTCGTCGTCGAAGGCCTTGACCGCAGGCGACAGGGTGTCGCCGAACTGCAGCTCGGCGTACAGCGCGTCCTCGATCAGCGGCACTTGGTGGCGGGTGATCAGCCGCGCCAGCCGTTTCTTGGCCTCCAGCGGCATGGTCGCGCCCAGCGGATTGTGCACATTGGGCATCGCCACCAGCGCGTTGATGCGCTTTTCCGCCAGCAAGAGTTCCACCGCGTCGATGGACAGGCCGGTTTGCGGATCGGTGGGGATCTCCACCGTTTTCAGGCCCAGGCTGGCGATCAAGGGCAGCAGGTTGAAATAGGTGGGCGATTCCAGGCCCACGGTGTCGCCGGGCCGGGTCACCGCGCGCAGCGCCAATTGCAGCGCTTCCATGCAACCGTGGGTGAGCACGATGTCCTGCGCCTGCAAGGTCATGCCCAGTTCCAGACCGCGGCGCGCGATCTGGGTGCGCAGCCGCAAGGAGCCCGGCGGCAGCGCATAGCGGCTGATCATGCCGGGCTGGCGGCGCAGTATCTGTCCCATCAGCCGGCCCAGCTTGCCGCCGGGGTAGAAGTCGCCGCCGTGCGGACAGGCCAGCGCCAGGTCGATGTAGTCCTCGTTCTGCTGCGCTTCCAGCACGGTGTCGATCAGGCCCAGCACCTGCGGGCGGGTGGGCGCCGCCGGGCTGCTGAGGGTGGCGGCCGGCCGCGCCGGCGACGGCAGCCGCGCCCGCACGTAGTAGCCGGATTGCGGCCGGGCCTCGATCAGGCCGCGGTCTTCCAGCACCCGGTAAGCGGCCACCACGGTGTTCAGGCTGAGCTGGCGGCTTTGCGAGGTGCGCCGCACCGACGGCAATTTGGCGCCGGGCGGCAGCGTGCCGCGCTTGATGGCCAGCGACAGATCGTCGGCCAGTTGCTGATACAGCGTGGGGGCTTGGGGGGCGACAATGGGTTCCATGAGCACAGCTTGCCGCGCTTGGGCGGTGGTAGACAGACACAGTGCCCATGATAGGCGATGGTGACAGTTTGAGGAAACGCCGCGCTGTCACCACCGCGAAAGGTGACAGCTGCGGCTGTCGGCGCGGCGAGGCGCTGCGTAGCATGGATTGGGAAAGCGGGGCCGCGTCGGCCCCATGCATCGTCATACCGCGCCGCCGGCCGGCGCGGAGCAAGAAAGTGAAGCCCGTCATGCCCGAATTCGCCCTACTGTCCTACGTGGCGGTGATGTCCATCACCCCCGGCCCCAATAACCTGATGCTGACCGCGTCCGGCGTCAATTTCGGCTTTCGCCGCACCATCCCGCACATGCTGGGCATCAGCCTGGGCTGCGCTTTCCAGGTGTTTCTGGTAGGCAGCCTGCTGTCGCTGCTGCTGGACGGCATCCAGGCCGCGCGGCTGCCGCTGGCCCTGCTGGGCTGCGCTTATCTATTGTGGCTGTCCTGGAAGATCGCCCGCGCCGGCCAGCCGGAGGCGGGCGCGGCGGCGCGCCCGCTGGGCTTTGTCGGCGCGGCGCTGTTTCAATGGCTGAATCCCAAGGCCTGGGTGATGGTGATCAACGCCGCCATCCTGTTCATGCCGGCGGCGGACGGGCAGCGCTGGCTGGGCGCGGCCATGCTGGCGGCGGTGTTCGCCGTGGTCAATCTGCCCTGCATCGGCGTCTGGGCCTGGGCCGGCGAGCGCTTGCGCGCCTGGCTGGCCAGCCCGCGCGCCTTGCTGGGTTTCAATCTGAGCATGGGCGTGTTGATGGCGGCCACCGCGCTGTGGCTGTTGTACGACGAATTCCAGCCGCAGGGCCCGGCGCGGGCGGCCGAGGTCGCGGCCGCGCCGGCGGCGCCGCGAGCGGTGGGCACGATGTCCGTTTTTGACAGCGGCTTGTCCGTAATCAGCGTTAAATAAAGGCGGGAGAGTCCGTAGCATTCGGGCTGTGTTCAACAGCGTCCGGCCCGGACGCGAGGGAGAAACCGCCATGAAGAAAACCGCCTTGCTGGTGATTGACGCGCAAGAGTCGTTCCGCCACCGTCCGTATTGGAAGGAAGACGAGATTCCGGCCTTTCAGGACAAGTTGCAGCAATTGATCGCCGGCGCCGAGAGACTGGGCGCGCCGGTGATCAACATTCTGCACGAAGACGGCGACGCCGCCTTTTCCGCCGAGTCCGGCCTGGTGCGGCCGCTGGAGTGGCTGCGCCACCGGCCGGCCGCCACCTTCGTCAAGCACGTGCACAACGCCCTGACCGATTCCGGCCTGCAGCCCTGGCTCATCCGCCACGGCGTCCAGCGCTTGATCGTGTCCGGCATCCGCACCGAGCAATGCTGCGAAACCACCACCCGGGTGGCCTCGGACTTGGGCTACGAGGTGGATTTCGTCACCGAGGCCACGCTGACTTTCGACATGAGCCATCCGCATAGCGGCCAGGTGTTCAGCGCGGCGGAGATTCGCGCCAAGACCGAGCTGGTGCTGGCCGGCCGTTTCGCCGACGTCGTCAGTGTGGAGCAGGCGCTGGCCAAGCTGGCGCGCTGAACGGCGGGTATTTGACCATCGCCATCTCGACTATCTGATGTTACCGTAAAGCGATATCCAAAATGAATGCGGCGGGCGCGGCCCGCCGCGCAGCCATGGGAGAATTGCATGCAGCCCACCCTTCCGCCCGACGACATGCCGGTCTACCGTCTGCTGACCGGCCCGGACGACGCTGGCTTCTGTCGCCGCGTCAGCGAGGCGCTGGCCCTGGGCTACCGGCTGTACGGCTCGCCGGCGGCCACCTTCAACGGCGAGCGCGTCATCGTCGCCCAGGCGGTGCTGTGGCCGGGCGCGCAGGCTCAGGGAGGCGGCGATGCCGTGGAGTGATCTCTTGCAGGCGCTGGCCATCGTGCTGGTGTGGGGCGTCAACTTCGTGGTGATCAAATGGGGCGTGTCCGATGTGCCGCCCTTGCTGCTGGGCGGCCTGCGCTTCTGTCTGGCCGCGGTGCCGGCCTTGTTCTTCATCCGCCGGCCGGCGCTGCCGTGGCGCTATCTGCTGGCCTACGGCCTCAGCGTGGGCGTCGGCCAGTTCGCCTGCCTGTTCACCGCGATCAAGCTGGGCATGCCGGCCGGCCTCGCCTCGGTGGTGCTGCAATCGCAGGCCTTCTTCACCCTGATCCTGGCTGCGCTGTGGCTGCGCGAGCGCTGGCAGGCCAGCCAGATGGCCGGCCTGCTGCTGGCCCTGGGCGGCCTGGCGCTGATAGGCCTGAGCAAGGGCGGCAGCATGACGGCGGTGGGCCTGGGCCTGACCATCGCCGCCGCCTTCAGCTGGGCATTGTCCAATGTGGTGGTGAGGCAGATGGGCCGCGCCGGCTACAGCGTGCAGCCGCTGGGCCTGGTGGTGTGGTCCAGCCTGGTGCCGCCGATTCCGTTCTTCCTGCTGTCCTGGTGGCTGGAAGGGGGCGAGCGCATCGCCGCCGCCTTGGCGCATTTCACGCCGCAGGCGCTGTTCGCGGTGGCCTATCTGGCTTTTGTCGCCACTCTGTTTGGCTATGGCTTGTGGAGCCGGCTGCTGTCGCGCCATCCGGCCGGCAAGGTGGCGCCGTTTTCCCTGCTGGTGCCGGTGGTGGGCGTGCTGGCCTCGGGCCTGCTGCTGGGGGAGCGCCTGAACGCGCTGCAGGCGGCCGGCAGCCTGTTGTTGCTGGCCGGGCTGGCGGTGAACGTGTTCGGCGCGCGCTGGCTGGCGCGCCGGCGCGCAGGAGCGGCGACGCGTGGCGCTTGATATCTTTTTCGTACTGCCGCCCAATCTGCTGCTGGTGGATCTGGCCGGCCCGGCCGACGCTTTTCGCATCGCCGCGCAACTGGGCGCGCCGTTCCGGCCGCATTACATCGCGCCGGCGGCCGGCGTGCCCACCTCGCTGGGCCTGAGCCTTGAAGGCGCGGCGCCCTTGCCGGACGCGCTGCCGGACGAGGCGCTGGTGGTGATCAGCGGCGCCGCGCATTCGATCGAGGCCTATGCGCGGCCGGAGGCGCGCGAGATCGTGCGCTGGCTGCGCCGCCGGGTGGACCCCGGCCGCCAGCGCGTGGCCAGCATTTGCTCAGGCAGCCTGCTGGCGGCGGAAGCCGGCCTGCTGGACGGCCGCCAGTGCACCACTCACCACACCCTGCTGCAGCGTTTGCAGCAACTGGCGCCGCAGGCCAGGGTGCAGCAGAACCGCGTCTTCGTGCAGGACGGGCCCATCAGCAGCAGCGCCGGCATCACCGCGGGGGTGGACTTGGCGCTGCAGCTGATCGCGCAGCTGGCCGGCCCGGCGCTGGCGCGGGACGTGGCGCGCCACATGGTGGTGTATTTCCGCCGTTCCGCCGGGGATCCGGAGTTGTCGCCGTGGCTGACGCACCGCAACCATTTGCACCCGGCGGTGCACAAGGCGCAGGACCTGATCGCCGCCGATCCGGCGCGCGGCTGGCGGGTGGAGGACTTGGCCGGCCAGGTGCACGTCAGCGCCAGGCATTTGTCGCGCTTGTTCCGCGAGCACGCCGGCGTGTCGGTGCACGACTATCACACCGGGCTGCGCCTGGCGCTGGCCAGCCAGTGGCGCGGCGCCGGCCTGTCCAAGGAGAAGGCCGCGCTGGCGGCCGGATTTTCCTCGGCGCGGCAATTGAACCGGGCGGACGCCGGCGGCCATTGATGCGGGCGGGATTTTGTTTTTATTCAAGTTTTGCATAGGAATGCCGATGTTGCGGTTGACGTTCGCTTAGATCGCTTCATAATTCGAGCAATATCCAACGGTATTTGCCATGAAAACGATTCCCAGTGTTGCCTGCTTCCTGTCCGTCTTGCTGGGCTTGTCCGCCTGCGCCACCGCCGAGCGTCCGCCGCTGGCCGCCGAGGCGCCGCGCGCCGCCGCGGGGATGACGCCGAGCGGCGTCGGTTTCGTCGGTCCTGGCATTGAAACCGAAGCGCCCAAGGTGGTGGTCAAGGAAGTGAATCCCTATCAGCCCATCGTGGTGCGGGTGGTGGGCAGCGGCGCGGCGCCGTACACCTCCAGTCTGACGCCGTCGCAGCGCAAGCTGCTGGCCTTGCGCGCCGCCCGGCTGGACGCTTTCCGCGCCATCGCGGAACAGGTGCAGGGCATGAAGCTGGTGGGCAACAGCTCGGTGTCGAACATGATCGCCAACAGCGATAGCTTCCGCACCTATGTGGACGCCTATCTGCGCGGGGTCAACATCGTGTCCAACAGCATGAAGCCGGACGGCACCAGCGAGGCGGTGGCCGAGATCACGCTGGATCAGGACTTCTACAAGCAGTTCCGCCAGGCGCTGGACAAGACCGGCAGCGTGATGAAGGCTTCGCAGGAAAACGCCACGTCCGGCCTGCAGTGCGCCGAGGGCAATTGCGGCGCGGCGCGTTACAACAGCAACTACTACATGGCTCAATGATGCGGTTTCGTTTCCGTACCCTGCTGGCCGCCGCGTTTGCGGCGGCTTTTGTTTGTCCGGCCGGCGCCGAGATCATGCGCGCCGAGGGCGTGGCCTCGTTGGACAACGGCGTCGCCGCCGCGCGCGAGCAGGCGCTGCAGGACGCGCTCAAGATGGTGGCGCTGCGCCAGGGCGCGCGGGTGGAGGCTTCGCAGGGGCTGGATTACGGCAGGAGCAGCGAGTCCGGCACGCTGACGCCGCTGGCGCCGGCGCAGGGCGCGGTCAAGGTGGTGAAGGAGTTCCAGCAGGGCAAGCTCTACCATGTGCTGGTGGAGGTGGACACCGCCAAGCCGTCCGGCGCCGCGCGCGGCAAGGAGGCCGCCTGCGCGATGCCGCCGGGCCGCAGCCTGCGCCGCAAGATCGTCACCACGTATTTCCAGGTGGACCGCCCGGCGGAGGCGTCCGACATGCCGGAGCTGGCCACCGGCCTGCCCACCGAGCTGTCGCGGAGGCTGGGCGCCAACCGCATGTACAGCCTGCTGGACGCCAACACGGTGTCGGTGCTGGCGGATGCGCGCGTGGCCGAACCGGCCGCCGGCGCGGAGATCGCCCGCCGCATCGGCCAATCCGAGGACGCCCAGTTCGTGGTGGCCGGGCGGGTGCTGGCCACCGGCGCCACCGCCAAGGGGCTGCGCAAATCGCTGTACGAGTCCAACAACACCAGTCAGCAGGGGACGTTCTACAACGGGCCGTTCGCCGGCCTGTTCGGCGGCGGAGTCAAATACGTGCCCACCGAGCGCCAGTTCGACGCCGAAGTCTGGGTGTACGACGCGCTGACCGGCGCCTTGCTGGCCCGCGAGCGGGTGTCGGAGCTGGCCAAGGGCGAAGTGACGCCGAATCCGCCGCGGCCCTTCGCCTCGGCGGCGTTCTGGCAGAGCGATTACGGCCAGGCGGTGAACCGGGCGCTGGATCAGGCGGTGAGCAGGATAGGCGAGGTGATTTCCTGCATTCCGTTCTCCGCCCGCATCGTCAAACTGGCCGGCCCGCGCCAGGTCTACATCAACGCCGGCTCGCTGGACGGCGTCGCCGTCGGCGATAAATTCCTGGTCTATCAGCGCAAGAGCGCGCAGCCGGTGCGCGATCTGATCTCCGGGCGCGAGCTGGGCGTGCCGGAAACCCTGGCCGGCGACGTCGTCATCAGCCAGGTACAGCCCAATTTCGCCGTCGGCGCGGTGCAGGCGCCGGGCAAGGTGGAAGAAGGCGATTACGTGCGCTTCATGCCGCGGCGCTGAGCGCGGCCGCCAATGAAAAAAAGCCCGCCTTCACGGCGGGCTTTTTTGCGTCGGATTTGCGTCGGAGAGTCAAGCGGGCAGGAAGGCGGTGGCCTCGATTTCGAACAGCATGCCGTCCAGCGCCAGCCGCGGCACCGGGATCAGCGTGCAGGCCGGCGCGGGCAGCGCGCCCCAGGCGGCGGCCAGTTCCGCGCCGAAGGCGCGCAGCCGCGTTTCGCTGTGATCGACGATCAGCACCGTCAGCTTGGCGACATGGGCGAGATCGGCGCCGCCGGAGGCCAAGGCGGTGCGCAGATTGGCCAAGGCCTGGCGCACTTGCGCCTCGAAACCGTCGGCCAGTTCGCCGGCGGCGTTTTCACCGCCCTGACCGGCCACCAGCAGCATGCGGCTGCCGGCGTCGACGATGGCCAGATGGGAATAGCCGTTGGGCGCCGGGTCGTACAGGCCGGCGGGATTGCTCAGGCGGAAGGGAACGGTTGTGCTCATCGACTTTCTCCTGTGGTGTGCCGCCGTCCCGGGATCAACGGGGCTGCGCGGCGACGACGGCCGGGTTTTGCATCGCTTCGGCGTAGCCCTGGGGCGCGAAGCGGCGGGTCAGCACCAGCAGGCTGGCGATCAGCAGCGCCAGGCACAGCCAGGCCAGATTGAAGCTGGAAGTGGCGTCGCGGATCCAGCCGGCGGCGAAGGGCGCCACCGCGGCGATCAGATAGCCTATGCCCTGCACGAAGGCCGACAACTGGCCGGCGTTGCGCGCGTCCTCGTAGTGGTGCAGCGTCAGAATCATGGTCAGCGGGAACAGGCCGCCCACGCCCAGGCCCAGCAGCGCCACCCACAGCAGCAGCAGGCCGCCGTGCGGCGCCAGCACCATGCCCAGCAAGCCGGCCAGCACCGCCAGCAACACCAGGGTCAGCCAGCCGCGCATATCATGACTGCGCGCCGACAACAGCGGGATGGTCAGGCCGGACACCACTTCCATGCCGGTCATGAAGCTGAGCATCAGGCCGCCTTGTTGCTGGCTCCAGCCCAGTTGCACGAACAAGGCCGGCAGCCAGGCCAGCGAGCTGGCGTAGACCGCGGTGCCGATGCCGAAATAAAAGGCCAGCAGCCAGGCGCGCGGGATCCGGCTGAATTGCGGAGCGCGCGCGGCGGAGCCGCCGCCGGGAGCGCGGCGCGGCGCGCTCAGCAGCCAGCAGGGCAGCGCCAGCGCCGCCAGAGCGGCCCAGGCGGCCAGGCCGTTTTGCCAATGCGCACTATGCGCGGCCAGCCACGGCGCGCCGGCGGCGGCCAGGGAGGCGCCGCCCATGATGGCGGTGATGTAGAAGCCCATCAGCGCCGAGACCTTGTGCGGGAAATACTGCTTGATGAAGCCGGGAATCAGGGCCTGGGCCAGCGCGATGCCGATGCCGGCCATCAGCGCGGTGGCCAGCAGCGCGCCGAAGCTCGCCGGCAGCCAGCGCAGCGCGCTGGACAAGAAAATCAGCAGCAGGGCGATGACCACGCCCAGCCGCGCGCCGGCGCGGCGTTCCAGCCAGCTGCCCAGAAAGGCGCCGGCGCCCATGGTGGCCACCGGCAGCGTGGTCAACAGCGAGGCGTCGCTAAAGCTCATGCCGGTGGCGTGGCGCAGCTGGTCCAGCAGCGGGCCGATGGCGGCGAGGGCGGGGCGCAGGTTCAGGCCCACCAGGATGATGGACAGCGCCAGCCACAGCGGGCGCTGAACGGAGGTGTCTTGCTTCATGAAGTTTTGCTTTCGGTGGGGAGGGGGCGAGCTTGGGGCGTCGCTTCGGCTTGCGCTTCTCCGGGGAAGCTTTGCAGCCACTGGCTCAGCAGCGCGGCCAGTTGTTCGCGTTGCGGCGCGGCCAGCGCGGCCAGCGCGGTGTCCTGGGTGGCGATGTGGGCGCTCATCGCGCGCTCAATCAGCTCCAGTCCGGCCGGACTCAGACGGATCAGCATGCCGCGGCGGTCCTTGGGGTCGGGCAGGCGCTCCACCCAGCCGGCGCTCTCCAGCCGGTCCAGGCGCTTGCTGACCGCGCCCGAGGTCAGCAGCAGCGTGGTGTAGAGCATGGTGGGCGATAGCTGGTAGGGCGCGCCGGCGCGGCGCAGCGTGGCCAGCACGTCGAACTCGCCGTCCTTGAGTCCGAAGCGGGCGAAGTTGTCGGCCAGCGCGCGCTCCACATGGGTGACCAGCCGCGCCAGCCGGCCGATGACGCCGATGCTGGCGCTGTCCAGATCGGGCCGCTCGCGCCGCCACTGGGAGATGATGGTGTCTATCTTGTCCATGGGGGGCGATTATGTCATGGATATGTATTCCTGGGAAGATATTTTACTTAAAGTATCTTTATGTGAAATTATTCGCGCGGCATCAGGCGACCCCGCGTTTGAACCGCTTCAGCCGTCCGCTTGCAGCCAGGCGGACTTGAAATCAAACCAGCCCAGGCTGTTGAGGCGCACGCCCTGCATCTGGGCCGGCCCTTGCAGCCGCAGCCAGTTGTGAAACAGCGGCAGCATCCAGCGTTGCTGGACCACGGCGGCGGACAGATCCTGGGCGCGGAACAGGCCCTGGCGCCAGCTCTGATGCCACTGCGCCAGCGGCAGCGCCGGCTCCAGGCAGCGGCGCAGCAGCGGGGTGCCCAGCACCCAGGCGGCCACCGAGTATTCCGGCCGGGTGGCGAAGTTGACCGAGCCCAGCCACACATCGGCGTCGGCCCGGCCCTGCTCCCAGTCGGCGTAGGGCAGAGCGAGGCATTCCAGCGTCACGCCGTGGGGCCGCAGGCAGCGCGCCATCGCGGCGGCGATCAATTGGTACTCCGGATGCTGCTCGTAATACGCCAGACGCAGCGCGCTCAGACCGTCCGGCGGCTTCAGGTTCAAGGCCGGCTGGGCGTGGTGCCAATTGGGCAGCAGGCCGGCGGCCGGCGCCCAGTACTGACGCACCGCCGGCGCGGTTTCATGGATCACGGCCAGCGGCGCCAGGGCCTGGGCCAGCCAGTCGCGCAGCGCGGCGTCGTGCAGACGCGGGGAGCGGCCGTCGGCGAGCAGGAAGTAGACGCCGGACTCCAGCGCCATTTCGGTCTGCACGCTGGGCTCGCGCGGATTGATGCGCACTTCCAGGCCGCAGACCTGGCCGTTGCCGTGTTCCAGTTGTTCGCCCAGTTCCGGCATCATCCAGATGTCCACCTGGTCCAGCAGCGCGCGGTAGCCGAAGTAATCGTCGAAGGCCTGCAAGCACAGCCGGTGGCGGGTGTTGGCGGCGACGCGGTAAGGGCCGGTGCCCACCGGGCGCGAGGCGAAGTCGGCGCGGGCGGCGTGGTCGGCCGGCAGGATCAGCGCGGCGCTGTCGGCCAGCAGCCAGGGCAGCCATTGGTCGGGCTCGCTCAATTCCAGCGCCAGGCTGCGCGGCGACAAGGGCCGCACGGCTTGCAGATGGGAGAACAGCGGCTGCGCGCGCAAGCGCAGCAGCGAGGCCTGGACATCGGCGACGCTCAGCTCGCGGCCGTCGTGCCAGCGCACCGCCGGTCGCAGGTGGAAGTGCCATTCCAGCGGGCCCTGCTGGCTCCAGTGATGGGCGAGATCGCCTTCTACTTCCCCTTTTTCCTCATTTATCCGGCTCAGTCCGTTGAAGATCTGGCCGACCAGATGCCGCTCGGAACGGCGCAAGGGCGTGCCGGGGTAGAGGTTGGGCAAGGGCCGGTAATAAGGCACGCCCAATACCTGGCGGTCCTGGCTCCAGCGTTTGCCCAGCCGCGCCAACAGCAAGGGCGCCAGCTCGCCGCGGTCGTCGCCCAGCAAGTCCACCGCCTGCTCCACCCGGCCCTGTTCCAGCAATTGCGCGGCGCGCTCCCGCTGCAACTGCTCCGGGGCTTGCAGAAAGCGCAGTTGCGAGCGCATGCCGCGCCCGGCTTGCGCCTGCCACGCTATCCAGCCTTGCGCCTGCATCTGTTGCAGCAGGCTGCGCATGTGGCGACGCGTGCAAAACAGCAGGTCGGCCAGCTGTTGCAGCGAGACGGCCTCGGTCTGGCCGGCGAAGTGATGATGGAGCTTCTGGTATTGCTGGGCGAGCCGCGCGGACATAAGAGGAAGTTTCCTGATTGAAAGTCAGCAATTTTTATTGCCTCATATTGCGCCGACAATACTCGCATCCACAGCGGGAGTCCACAGCGATGAAAACCGATCCGACCTTCTTGTTTTACCAGCGTTTTCTCGACGGCAAAAAGCCGGTGTTCGGCTTGACGCCGCAGGCGGCGCTGGAACGCTTGAACGAGTTGATGCAATGGCAGCCGCCGGCGGACGGCGGCGCAGAAAAAAAGCCGGGCGAACCCGGCTTGGAAGGTACTGAGGAGAACGAGGGAATTCAGAACCCGTTCAAAGTCTGGCGAGCCAGCGCCAGACTTTGAAGCGGATCTCAGCGTAGGTAAGGCAGGTAGGGCGCCTCCTCGCGGATGGCGTAAGTCTTGCCGCCCAAAGTCACGCTGAAGTTGCGCGGGCCGGAGATCGGCAGATAGTAGACCACGGCCAGGCTGACGCTCTGGCCCGGCGCCAGCGACTGCCACGACGGCAGCTTGACCGAGACGCGATGGGCGTCGCCCTTCAGGCCGCCGATATTGTTGCCGCTATGGCCGACGCTGATCACCTTGAGTCCGAAGCCGGACTGGTCGGCGAAGTTGGACGGCGCCGAGGTGGGCACGTCGAACTGGAACTCGGTGCCGCCGGGCAGGGTGCTGCCGGAACGGTTGGTGATGGTCAGCTTGGGGTTGATCGGATAATTGCTGTCGCCCAGCGCGTAGCCGTCCAGCGAGAAGCCGACGTCGATGGCGGCGGTGGCGGCCGGGGCGGTGGCGGCGGGCTTGACGCTGACGGCGGCCGGTTTGCTGAAAGCGTTGTACAGCAGGCTGGTCAGCGTGGTACCGATGAAGTACTCGCCCTTGCCGCCGTTGCGCTCCTGTTTCCAGTCGTAGTCGCCGGCCAGTTCCCAGAACATCACGCCGCCGACGTTGTTGGCGTCGACCCAGGCGGCTTTCTTGGCGATGGACTGCTCATCCTCGGTGGACAGGAACACTTTCTTGCCGGCGTTCCACAGCCACGGCGCGCTCAGGGTGTCGTTGTAGAAACGCTGATAGCTGCCGCTGAGCTGGTTTTCCGGCTTGCTCGGGTCCAGGTAGGCGGACAGATAGCTGCCGCCCTGGTTTTTCTCCAGGTTCTTGGCGTGCCACATCGGGTTGGAGCCGGCGCCCACTTCACGGCCTTGTTCGTCCAGGTCGTGCCACAGATTGTCTATGCCCACCGCGCCGTCGCCGCAGGTTTTCAGGCCGGTCGGGCAGTTGCCGCCCACCGAAGTGCCCCACAGGCCGTTGCTGCCGCCGTTGACGTTTTTCCAGCCGCGGGTGTAGTAGGGCACGCCGATATTGACGCGCGCCGCCGGCAGGCCGCCGCGGTAGTAGTGGTAGGACCAGTCGGTGTTCAGATAGCCGATGCCGCCGTATTGCGCGGTGGTGTACACGCTCCAGCGCGCCAGTTCGGCGTCCTTGCCGTCGTCGTAGAGCGCGGCGTTGGGGCCGACGAACTCGTTCCAGGCGCCGTGCAGGTCATAGGACATCACGTTGACGAAGTCGAAGTTGCGCAGGCTCTGGAAGGCTTCCATGCCGCGCAGCAGATAGCCGGAGGCCGGCACCGCGGCGGTGAGCTGGTAGTAGCGGCCGTCCTGGGAGGCGGCGCGGTCCAGCCGTTCGCGCAATGTCCGCGTCAGCGCGTTGAAGCCCTTGTTCAGCGAACCGCGGCGGGCGTTGGCGACGCTCCAGTCCAGCGGATTGCCGGCGTCGTTCATCGAGGTCGGGTATTCGAAGTCGATGTCCACGCCGTCGAAGCCGTATTTGCGCAGGAAGGCGACGGCGGAGTCGGCGAAGGCGTCGATGCCGGCCTGGTTGACGCTGCCGTCGGCGTTGATGGTCATGCTGTAGAAGCCGCCGCTGTTGACGCGCTTGCCGTCCGCGCCGAAATAGCCGCCGGTCTCGGCCCAGCCGCCCACCGAGACCAGGGTTTTGACGCCCGGGTATTTGCGCTTGTACTGGGTCAGCAGGTTGAAGTGGCCCTTATAGGGCAGGCTGGCGTCCATTTCCGCGCCGGGCACGCCCGGCCAGCTCATGTCGGTGGCCGGGTTGCCGGGATTGTTTTCGCCTACCGACAGCCGGTTGTTGCCGTCCACGTGGGCGAAGGCGTAGTTGATGTGGGTGAGCTTGCCCCAGGGGATGTCGCTGGCGAGGTAGGCCGGCTGGCCGTTCTTGCCGGTGCGCCAGCTGGTGAAGTAGCCGATCAGCCGCTTGCGGCTGCCGTTGGCCAACTGCTCGGCGCCGCCTTTCTGGTAGGCCGCGCAATACGGCACGTCCACGCCGTCGGTGCGCGCCAGCCCTTCCGGCCGGCACAGCGCGTTGCCGGTGGGCGGAGGCACTTGCACCAGCGGCGGTTCGGTCGGGTTGCCGCCGCCGCCGTCGCACTGGCCGATCAATTTCCATGGACTGGCGTCGCTGGCGGAGGGCGTATTGCCCTGGGTCCACCATTTGGCCTCCCAGGTCTGGCCCTGGTAGCTGACGCGCTGGCCGCCGGTGTAGATCGAGCCGGCGCTCCAGGCCGGGTCGGCGCAGCTGGCGGCCGCGGTTTTGATCAGACCGTCGCGGGCGGCGGATGCCGGCGCCTTGGCGGCGGTGGGGGCGTGCTGGGCGGCCAGCAGCGCGGCGCCGGCCACGGCGGTGCCGGCCAGACCGGTTTTCAGCAGCAGTAAGGCTTTGCTCACAGTCCATCTCCTTCTTGGAAAAAGGCGGGGCGAAAGGCCGGCGCGGCGCGCCGACTTGTATTTAAGTTGTATTAAAGTTGTATGTAAGTGGTATTGGACATAAGCATGTGCAGGGAAGGACTAAGCACACACCTGTTCTTTTTTTCAGGTGTATTCGCGCCGTTTTTTGCTAGCGACCGGACGAAGACGGACGCGCTGAGCGCGGCGGGACGGCCAAAGCCCGCAGCGGCGGCGTTTATGCGGTTTGGAGGCGGGAGAAGGAGACGGAGCGGTGGTCGGAATGCTGCAATGCGGCACGCCGACCGTGAATAATGGCGGAAAGAGCGAACTGTCGTTTTTCCGCGGCAGGAACTGTCGAAACCGGTTTAGTCGAAGCTCAGTTGACTGCCGGCGGCGATGGGGTGCTGGCGCGCCAGCGCGTGACGGGCGTAGCCGGTGCAGTGACAGGCGTACAGGCCCTCCGGTGCCAGTTGCTGGAAGTAGCGGCGGGTCCGCCAGACGCGCCACGGCGCCGCGCTGCGCAGGTGGAAACCGCCTATCACCGCGTGGACGCGCGGCTCGGCGCAGACTTCGCGCGCGTAGTCGACGATGTGGCGGATGCCGGAATGGGCGCAGCCGCTGAAGACGATCAGGCCTTGCTCGCCGCGGTAGACCAGGGCCGAATCGTCGGCCACCGGGTCCGGCCGGTGGCCGCTCGCGTCGACGAGGCGGCCCAGGGTGCCGCGGCCTTCGGCGTGGCGCCGCCGTGGAATCTGGCCGAGGAAGACGTAGCGGTCGGCGAAGGCGTGGGGCCGGGCGTGCAATTGCAGCTCGAAGCTGGCTTGCAGATCGGCTTCGGCGAGCGGCGAGCCCAGCTTGCGCAGCGTGATCGGCCCCAGCCGCGCTTCGCGCGCTCGGAAGGCCTCGGGATGGGCCAGCAGCGGCAGCGGCGCCGCCGCGCGCTGGCGCAAGAGCCGGCTGAGCGCAGGCAGGCCGCCGCTGTGGTCGTAATGGCCGTGCGACAACACCACCTGGCTGAGCGCGGCGAGATCGACGCCCAGCTGACTGGCGTTGCGCAGCAGCGCGTCGCTGCGGCCGGTGTCGAACAGTATGCGGTGCGGGCCGTCCTCGATCAGCAGCGCGAGGCCGGGCTCGGCGATCAAGTCCGGCCGCAGGCTGTGGTTTTCCGCCAGAACGGTGACGCGCATCGCTTATTGTCCGCGCATGAACAGCTTGTCCAGCTCGCGCATGGACAGCCGGGTCCAGGTGGGGCGGCCGTGGTTGCACTGGCCGGAGCGTTCGGTGGCTTCCATATCGCGCAGCAGCGCGTTCATTTCCGGCAGCGTCAACTGGCGGTTGGCGCGCACCGCGCCGTGGCAGGCCATGGTGGCCAGGAGCTCGTTGCGGCGCTCGGTCAGCACCTGGCTGAGGCCGAACTCGCGCACATCCTTCAGCACCGCGCGCGCCAAGTCCACCGGATTGCCGTCCTTCAGCCACACCGGCACGCCGCGCACGGCGATCTGGGTGGGGGACAGCGGCGCCAGTTCCATGCCCAGCCGCTTCATCTCCTCGCCGTGCTCGTGGGCGGTGGCCACCTCCATGCGATCGGCGGCGAAGGACACCGGCAGCAGCAAGGGCTGCATCGGGATGGTGTCGGCCTCCAGCGCGGTTTTCAGCTGTTCGTAGACGATGCGTTCGTGGGCGGCGTGCATGTCCACCAGGATCAGCCCGTCTTCGCACTGGCTGAGGATGTAGACGCCGTGCAGCTGAGCCAGCGCGAAGCCCAGCGGCGGAACGCCGTCCGCGCTTTGCGGCAGCGCGGCGACGCGCTGCGGCGGCAGGCTGTATTCCACCGGCGCCGGCGCGGCGGGCTGGGCGCGTTCTTCCTCGCGCAGGCCGCCGAACAGCTTGTCGTAGATGCCGGTGGCTTCCCGGGCCACGTGCAGCGGCATCGCCTGCTGCTGGTAGCGGAAGGCGGGCTGTCCCCCGGCCGGACCGGAGGAGGGCGCGGCGGGCCGGTTGAACGGCTTGTCGAACAAGGGCGCGGATTCGCCCTGGGCCAGCGCGGGCTCGGCCGCCGAGTCTGCGCCGGCGATCTGAACGGTAGGCGCGGCGCCGGCGGTGGTGCTGGCCAAAGCCTTGTGCACGCTGTGGAACAGGAATTGGTGGATGGCCTGCGATTCGCGGAAGCGCACTTCGATCTTGGTCGGGTGCACGTTGACGTCGACGCCGGACGGCTCCATGGTCAGGAACAGCGCATAGGCCGGATGGCGATCGTGGTGCAGGACGTCGCGGTAGGCCTGGCGCAGCGCGTGCAGCGCGGTCTTGTCGCGGACGAAGCGGCCGTTGACGTAGAAGTACTGGGCGTCGCGGCTGGCCTTGGAGTAAGTGGGGGAGGCGACGAAGCCGCTGAGCGTCAGCGGGCCGGCGGCGGTGTCGATCTCGATGGCGGCGGCGACGAAATCCTTGCCCAGCATCGCGGCCACGCGTTCGGCCAGGCTTTGCGCCGGCAGGCGCCAGATCACCTTGCCATTGTGGCGCAGCATGAACTCCACATGGGGGTGGGCCAGCGCGATGCGCTCGAAAACGGCCTCGCAGTGCGCGTATTCGGTGTTCTCGCTTTTCAGGAATTTGCGCCGCGCGGGGGTGTTGAAATAGATGTCCACCACTTCCACGCTGGTGCCGGGCGAGTGGGCGGCCGGCTCCACCGGGTGCAGCGCGCCGTCGATGGCGATGAGCTGATGGGCGTGTTCGGCGTCCGGCGGCCGGCTGACCAGGGTCAGCCGCGACACCGAGGCGATGCTGGCGAGGCCCTCGCCGCGGAAACCCAGGGTGGCGACGTTTTCCAGATCGTCCAGCGAGGCGATCTTGCTGGTGGCGTGGCGATCCAGCGCCAGCGCCAGGTCTTCCGCCGCGATGCCGCCGCCGTTGTCGGTGACGCGCAGCAGCTTGATGCCGCCCTGGGCCAGGTCCACCGTGATCTTGGACGCGCCGGCGTCCAGGCTGTTTTCCAGTATTTCCTTGAGCGCGGAGGCGGGGCGTTCCACCACTTCGCCGGCGGCGATCTGGTTGACGAGGTGGTCGGGCAGGCGTTGGATGCGTTTCATGGGCGGCATTGGGGCGTGATGTCAAAGCAAAAAGGCCGCGCTACGGCGGCCTTGTCGATTCTACTACGGATCAGCCGCGGGCGGCCGCGCGCTTGTGGCGCCAGATTTCAATCAACCCCGGCAGGAAGGAGACCAGGATGATGCCGAAGATCAGCAATTCCAGGTTCTTGCGCACGAAGGGCAGGTTGCCGAAGAAATAGCCGGCGTAAGTGAAGCCGACCACCCAGGCGATGGCGCCCACCACGTTGTAGCGCAGGAACTGCGGGTAGTGCATCTTGCCGATGCCGGCGACGAAGGGCGCGAAGGTGCGCACGATGGGCACGAAGCGGGCGAAAATGATGGTTTTGCCGCCATGGCGTTCGTAGAAGGCGTGGGTCCGGTCCAGGTATTGCGGCTTCAGGATGCGCGGAAACTTGTCGAACAGCTTCATGCCGACGTTGCGGCCGATGGCGTAGTTGGTCGCATCGCCGAGGATGGCGGCGACGATCAGGAGCAGCACCAGCAAGTGCGGGTTCATCTGGCCCATGGCCGCCAGCGCGCCGGCGACGAAGAGCAGCGAGTCGCCGGGCAGGAAGGGGGTGACCACCAGTCCGGTTTCGCAGAATACGATCAGAAACAGAATGGCGTAGATCCAGGGGCCGTAGGCGGCCACCAGCTGGGACAGATGAGTGTCGATGTGCAGGATGAAGTCGATCAGAAAAGTGATGGCTTCCATGATGTCGTTGCGCTCGGTAAGGGTGCTGCTCGGGTTGAAAGTACAACTGGCCGGACAAGCCGGCCAGCAATCAGAACCTTTTTAAATGAGGCTCATGAGGGAAGTGGTCAGACGACCGCTTCTTCTTTTGGTTTCACCGGCTTGATCATATGTTCGCGCTTCACGCCCAGCCACAGGGCGATCGGGCTGGCGACCAGCACCGAGGAGTAAATGCCGAACACGATGCCGATGGTCAGCGCCATCGCGAAGCCGTGCAGCGCCGGGCCGCCGAACAGCAGCATGGACACCACCATCATCTCGGTGGAGAAGTGGGTGATGATGGTGCGGCTCATCGTGGCGGTGATGGCGTTGTCGATGACTTCGGCCACGCTGTGGCCCTTCATGCCCGGCTTGCGGAAGTTCTCGCGAATCCGGTCGAACACCACCACCGATTCGTTCACCGAGTAGCCCAGCACCGCCAGGATGCCGGCCAGCACGGTCAGCGAAAACTCCCAGCGGAAGAAGGCGAAGCAGCCCAGGATGATCACCACGTCGTGCATGTTGGCGATGATGGCCGCGATGGCGAAACGCCATTCAAAGCGGATGGCCAGGTAGATCATGATGCCCACGCACACCAGGATGGTGGCGGTCAGACCGTGGGTCACCAGTTCCTCGCCCACGCTGGGGCCGACGAAGTCCACTTTGCGCAGTTGCACTTGAGGATCGCCGGCCTTGAGCATGGCCATCACTTTTTCCGACAGCTGGGCGGAGGTGACGCCCGGCTTGTTGGGCAGGCGTATCATCACGTCGCGGCTGCTGCCCAGGCTCTGCACCGTGGATTCGCCCAGCTTGAGCTCGTCCACCTTGTCGCGGATGGCGCCCAGGTCGGCGGACTGCTGGTACTGCACTTCCAGCACGGTGCCGCCGGTGAATTCCACGCTGTAGTTCAGGCCGCGGGTGGCCAGGAAGAAGATGGCCAGGATGAAGGTCACCAGCGAGATGGTCGTGGTGAGCCGGCCGTAGCTCATGAACGGGATGTCCCGTTTGATGCGGAAAAGCTCCATATCCGGTCCTTATCCTTTGTTTTCCGGTTTCCACACTTGGCCGATGGCCAGCGTGGTCAGTTTGCGGCGGCGGCCGTACCACAGGTTGACCAGGCCGCGGGAAATCACCACCGCGGAGAACATCGAGGTCAGGATGCCCAGGCTGTGCACCACGGCGAAGCCGCGCACCGCGCCGGAGCCAAAGATCAGCAGCGCGAGGCCGGCGATCAGCGTGGTGACGTTGGAGTCCAGAATGGTGTGCCAGGCGTGGGTGTAACCGGCCTGGATCGCCGAATGCGGCGGCACGCCGTTGCGCAGCTCCTCGCGGATGCGCTCGTTGATCAGCACGTTGGCGTCGATGGCCATGCCCAGCGCCAGCGCGATGGCGGCGATGCCGGGCAGGGTCAGCGTGGCCTGGATCATGGACAAGAGCGCCAGCAGCAGGAAGACGTTGATCGCCAGCGACAGCGCGGAGAACACGCCGAACATGCCGTAGTACAGGACCATGAAGGTGGCGATGGCGGCAAAGCCCCACAGCGTGGCGTGGAAGCCTTTCTCGATGTTTTCCTGACCCAGGCTCGGGCCTACGGTGCGCTCTTCGACGATGTTCATCGGCGCGGCCAGCGAACCGGCGCGCAAGAGCAGGGCGGTGTCATTGGCTTCGGCCGGGTTCATGCTGCCGGAGATCTGTACGCGGCCGCCGCCGATTTCGGAGCGGATCACCGGGGCGGTCACCACTTCGGCGCGGCCTTTTTCCACCAGCACCATCGCCATGCGGCGGCCGATGTTCTCGGCGGTCACCTGACGGAAGATGGAGGCGCCGGCGGAGTCCAGATTGATGTGGACGGCGGGCGCGCCGTTTTCGTCGAAGCCGGCCTGGGCGTCGTTGATATTGTCGCCGGTCAGTTCAACGTCCTTGCGCACCAGAATCTTCTGCACGCCGCGGGAAGAGGCTTCGTCCAGCAGCTCGTAGCCGGCCGGCACGTTGCCGGCCATCGCGTCGGCCATCTTGCTCGGGTCGTCTTCCACCATGCGCACTTCCAGCGTGGCGGTGCGGCCGATGATGTCCTTGGCGCGGGCGGTGTCCTGGATGCCGGGCAGCTGCACCACGATGCGGTTGGGGCCGTTCTGCTGAATGATGGGCTCGGAGGTGCCCAGCTCATTGACGCGGTTATGCAGGGTGGTGATGTTCTGTTTGACCGCGTCGCCCTGGATCTTGGTGATCTCTTCCGGCTTCAGGGTCAGCGTCAGCCGGTAGTTGCCGTCGTCGCTCTTGACGGTGAGCGAGGGCAGGCTGCGGTAGACCACGTCCTGAGTGGCCTTGAGCGTATCGGCGTCGCGCAGCTGCACTTCCAGCGTATTGCCGTTGCGCTTGATCGCGCCGTAGCGGACTTTCTTGTTCTTCAGCTCGCGGCGCAAGTCGCCGGCGTAGCGTTCCATCGTCTTGTCGATGGCGGCCTTCATGTCCACTTCCAGCAGGAAGTGCACGCCGCCGCGCAGGTCGAGGCCGAGGAACATCGGATGCGCCTTCAGGCTGGTCAGCCAGGCGGGGGAGGCGGACAGCAGATTAAGCGCGATGATGTAGTTGTCGCCCAGCGCGTGCTGGATGGCGTCGCGCGCCTTGAGCTGGGTGTCGGCGTCCTTGAAGCGGACTCGCAGGCTGGTTCCGTCGAGGAACAGGCCGTCGGGAGAGATGTTCTGCGCTTTCAGCGCCTCTTCCACGCGCGTCATCACGGCGGTGTCCACCGGAATGGATTGGCGCGAGCTGGAGACCTGGACCGCGGGAGTCTCGCCGTAGAAATTGGGTAGCGTGTAGATCGCGGAAAGGATCAGGGCCACCGCAATGACGAGGTATTTCCAAAGAGGGTAGCGGTTCATGTTTTAGTTCGGGAAAAGAAAATGAACCGGCCACCGGCAGCGCGCTGCGGTGGCCGTCGGCTGAATCCTTACAGCGACTTCAGCGTGCCTTTTTCCAGCTTGGCGGAAACCGAGCCGCGCTGAACGGTGATTTCCACGCCGTTGGCGATTTCCAGAGTCAGGAACTGTTCGCCGATCTTGGCCACGCGGCCGACGATGCCGCCCTGGGTGGCGACTTCATCGCCCTTCTGGATTTCCGACAGCATCTTCTGATGCTCTTTCATGCGCTTCTGCTGCGGGCGCACCATCAGGAACCAGAACAGCACGAAGATGGCGATCATGGGCAGGAAGCCCATCAGGTCGAAACCTCCTACTGCGGCGCCGGTGTTGGCGAAGGCGGGGCTGATAAAGGACATCAAACTACTCCCTTAGATTATGTATTGTTATGGCTGGTCGAAATAAACGGACCATTGTAGCCATGCTGGTCCGCTTTTTCCAATGCTTGCGACGGTCAGGCCTGTGACAGGCCGACCGCGCAGGTGGTTCCTCAGTTGACGCCGCGGGCGCGCTTGGCGGCGAACTCCAGGCGGAAGTCCTCGAAACGGTCTTCCTCGATGGCGCGGCGCATCTGGCGCATCAGCTCCTGGTAATAATGCAGATTGTGTATGGTGTTGAGGCGGGCGCCCAGAATCTCGCCGACGCGGTGCAGATGATGCAGGTAAGCGCGGCTGAAGTTGCGGCAGGCGTAGCACTCGCATTCCTCGTCCAGCGGCTTCTTGTCGTCCTTGTAGCGCGCGTTCTTGATCTTGACGTCGCCCCACTGGGTGAAGATCCAGCCGTTGCGCGCGTTGCGCGTCGGCATCACGCAATCGAACATGTCCACGCCGTTGGCCACGCCGTGCACCAAATCCTCCGGCGTGCCCACGCCCATCAGATAATGCGGCTTCTCCGCCGGCAGCATGTCCTTCAACTCGGTCAGCATCCGGTACATCTCAGGCTTGGGCTCGCCCACCGACAGGCCGCCGATGGCGATGCCGTCGAAGCCGACCTGCATCAGGCCTTCCAGCGATTCCTGGCGCAAATCGGTATAAAGGTTGCCCTGGACGATGCCGAACAGCGCATTGGGGTTTTTCAGATCGTCGAAGGCGCGGCGCGAGCGCTCTGCCCAGCGCAAGCTCATCTGCAGCGACTTCTGCGCGGTGGCGTGATCCACCTGGCCCGGCGTGCACTCGTCCAGCTGCATCACGATGTCGGAGTTGAGCACGGTCTGGATCTTCATCGAGATTTCCGGGCTCAGGAACAGCTTGTCGCCGTTGATCGGGCTTTGGAAGGTGCAGCCTTCCTCGGTCAGCTTGCGCATATCGGACAGGCTGAACACCTGGAAGCCGCCGGAATCGGTGAGGATGGGTTTGTCCCAGCCGATGAACTCGTGCAGGCCGCCGAACTGTTCGACGATCTCCAGGCCCGGGCGCAGCCACAGGTGGAAAGTGTTGCCCAGAATGATCTGGGCGCCGATGTCGTTCAGCTCGACCGGGCTCATCGCCTTGACCGAGCCGTAAGTGCCCACCGGCTGGAACACCGGCGTCTCCACGGTGCCGTGGTTCAGCTCCAGCGTGCCGCGCCGCGCGCCGCCGGAGGTTTTATGTACGGTAAACTTCAGCATGATTCGGGGATTGCTCTGGTATGTTTGTTTAGCAAAATCAGCCGGCTAGTATACCGTAAGCCGCGCCCGCTGGGGCTTTGTCGCGGTTTCTTCCTCGCGGCGGATGAAAAAAACGCTTGCCAAGCGTAGCGGGCTTGTTTAGTATTCGCAGCTCGACGACAGGCACGTAGCTCAGCTGGTTAGAGCACCACCTTGACATGGTGGGGGTCGTTGGTTCGAGTCCAATCGTGCCTACCAAAATTCAAACGCATGGAGCGTTACAAGTGTCCAACTTGCGAACTACCACAACCCGACATACTCACGCTAGCTGAGCCTTGCGGGTTGTTCCATGCAAAAAAAGTGCGGCTCAGGCCGCACTTTTTTTTTATCCTAAGCTTTCTAAAAATTTCTCTCTCGCCTTGTTGGAGTTGACATGCCAGACATTCGCTTGCCGGACGGCTCGATCCGTTCGTTCGATAAACCGGTAACGGTTCATGAAGTGGCCGCATCCATCGGCGCAGGCTTGGCTCGCGCGGCGCTCGCCGGCCGCGTGGACGGCGCGCTGGTGGACACCTCTTACGCCATCGACCGCAATGCCGACCTGGCCATCATCACCGACAAGGACGCGGACGGCCTGTCCATCATCCGCCACTCCACCGCCCACTTGCTGGCCTATGCGGTGAAGGAGCTGTTCCCGGAAGCCCAGGTCACCATCGGGCCGGAGATCGAAAACGGCTTCTACTACGATTTCGCCTACAAGCGCCCGTTCACGCCGGAAGACCTGGCCGCCATTGAAAAGAAAATGGCCGAGCTGGCGAAGAAAGACATCCCGGTGGAGCGTTACGAGCTGCCGCGCGACGAAGCCATCGCCTACTTCAAGAGCATAGGCGAGGCCTATAAGGCCGAGATCATCGAATCCATCCCGCAGGGCGAAGTGCTGAGCCTGTACCGCGAGGGCGAATTCACCGACCTGTGCCGCGGTCCCCACGTGCCGTCCACCGGCAAGCTCAAGGTGTTCAAGCTGATGAAGGTGGCTGGCGCTTACTGGCGCGGCGACAGCAAGAATGAAATGCTGCAGCGCGTTTACGGCACCGCCTGGGCCAAGAAAGAAGACCTGGACGCCTATCTCTATATGTTGGAAGAGGCGGAAAAGCGCGACCATCGCAAGCTGGGCGTGCAACTGGACCTGTTCCACCTGCAGGACGAGGCGCCGGGCATGGTGTTCTGGCATCCCAAGGGCTGGCAGCTGTGGCAGAGCGTCGAGCAATACATGCGCGAGAAGCTGAACCGCGAAGGCTATAAGGAAATCCGCACCCCGATGATGATGGACGCCCATCTGTGGGAGCGTTCCGGCCACGCCGCCAACTACCGCGAGAACATGTTCATCACCGAATCGGAAAAGCGCGACTACGCGGTCAAGCCGATGAACTGCCCGGGCCATGTGCAGGTGTTCAATAGCGGTCTGCGTTCTTATCGCGATCTGCCGCTGCGCTACGCCGAGTTCGGCTCCTGCCACCGCAACGAGCCGTCCGGCGCGCTGCACGGCATCATGCGCGTGCGCGGCTTCGTGCAGGACGATGGCCACATCTTCTGTACCGAAGACCAGATCAACCAGGAGGCCAAGGATTTCCATCGCCTGGTGATGGAAGTGTACGAGCGCTTCGGCTTCGACAAGGTGGCGATCAAGCTGGCGCTGCGTCCGGAAAAACGCATCGGCGAAGAATCCACCTGGGACAAGGCGGAAGAAGGCATGCGCGAAGCGCTGCGCGCCTGCGGCGTGGAGTGGGAAGAGCTGCCGGGCGAGGGCGCGTTCTACGGCCCCAAGATCGAATACCACATCAAGGACGCGCTGGGCCGTTCCTGGCAGTGCGGCACCCTGCAGCTGGACTTCATGCTGCCGGAGCGTCTGGACGCCGAATACGTGGCCGACGACAACAGCCGCAAGCGCCCGGTGATGCTGCACCGCGCGGCGCTGGGTTCGCTGGAGCGCTTCCTCGGCATCCTGATCGAAAACCACGCCGGCGCCTTCCCCTTGTGGCTGGCTCCGGTGCAGATGGTGGTGATGAATATCACCGAAGCGCAGGCCGAATACGCGGCCAATGTGGCCGCCAAACTGCGCGAACAAGGCTTCCGCGTTGATCTTGACTTGAGAAACGAGAAGATCGGCTATAAAATTCGCGAGCACAGTCTGCAAAAGTTGCCGTATCAGATCATCGTCGGCGACAAGGAGAAGGCTGGCGAGTTGGTTGCCGTACGCTCCCGCGGGGAAGACCTGGGGCAGCTTACGCTGGATGCGCTGATTGCGCGCCTCAAGGCTGAGATGCCTGGGGCCTGATTCCGGCGACGGCAGGCATTGAGTTTAGATTAATAGGAGATTTGGCTATAGCTCAGGAACGCGAAGCACGGATCAACGGCGAGATTACCGCCCGTGAAATTCGTCTGGTAGGTAAAGAAGGTGAGCAGATTGGTGTTGTCAGTCTGCGTGAGGCAATGGCGCTGGCGGAGGAAGGCGATGTGGATCTGGTGGAGATTTCCCCGACCGCGCAGCCTCCGGTATGCAAGCTGATGGACTACGGCAAGTACAAGTACGAGCAGTCCAAGAAGCGTCACGAAGCCAAGCAGAAGCAGAAACAGGTTCAGATCAAGGAAATCAAGTTCCGTCCGGGCACCGACGACGGCGACTACAACGTCAAGTTGCGCAACTTGACCCGATTCCTGGCTGACGGCGACAAAGCCAAGGTCACCCTGCGCTTCCGCGGTCGTGAGATGGCCCACCAGAACATCGGTTTGGAGTTGCTTAAGCGTGTCGAAGCCGATTTGTCCGAAATTGCGGTGGTTGAGCAGTTTCCCAAGCTGGAAGGCCGCCAGATGGTCATGATGATTGCGCCGAAGAAGAAATAATCGGTATAATCATCAAACTGACACGGCAGGGTTCGCTCTGCCGTGTTGATTTTGTAGGTCGGCAACGATCTGCCCAAAAGCGTGACACGATGGTTTTTCAAGCGTTTCCGGATTCGTCCGGCAGCCACCTCGCGTCTAATCTAATCAAAATTCAGCAGGAGCAGTCCATGCCGAAAATGAAAACCAAGTCGAGCGCGAAAAAGCGTCTCAAAGTACTGGGCAATGGTGGTGTAAAGCGCTCTTACGCGTTCAAGCGTCACATCCTGACCAAGAAAACCACCAAGAACAAGCGCCAACTGCGTGGTACTACCATGGTAGATAGCACCAATATGGCCTCTGTTCGCGCAATGATGCCCTACGCTTAAGGAGACTAAGATATGCCACGCGTAAAACGCGGTGTAACCGCTCGTGCTCGTCACAAGAAAATCCTCGCACTGGCGAAAGGCTATCGCGGCCGCCGGAAGAACGTCTATCGCATCGCCAAACAGGCGGTGATGAAAGCCGGTCAGTACGCCTACCGTGACCGTCGTCAGAAAAAGCGTCAGTTCCGTCAACTGTGGATTGCTCGTATCAACGCAGCTGCTCGTGAAAACGGCCTGCCGTACAGCAAATTCATGAACGGCCTGAAAAAAGCCTCTATCGAAATCGACCGCAAGGTCCTGGCCGACCTGGCCGTGTTCGACAAGCCGGCTTTTGCACAGATCGTCGAAAAGGCGAAAGCAAGCCTCGCTGCTTAATCGCCCGGACGGATCAAAAGGGAGGCAATCTTGCCTCCCTTTTTTTTGATGCGGCCCGGCCGCAGGCATGACTCAAGATCAAGACGGTTGGCCAGACTCGCCCGAGTGCTGGGGCGCGTGTGGCCAGCTTTCTTTCGCATACGGTGTGGAACACGATGAACAACGTTGACGCGATTCTCCAATCCGGTCTGGCCGCGGTAGCCGCGGCGGCCGATCTTCTTGAACTGGAGCAGGTCAAGGCCCGCTATCTGGGCAAGAGCGGCGAGTTGACCGAACTCCTGAAACAGCTGGGCAAGCTGCCCGCCGAAGAGCGCAAGGCCGCCGGCGCCACCATCAATGTGGCCAAGCAGGCTTTTGAGGCCGCGCACAAGCAGCGCCTCGACCAATTGAACGCCGCCAAGCTGGAGGCGCAACTGGCCGCCGAGGCGCTGGACGTGACCCTGCCGGGGCGCGGCAGCAACGGCGGCGGCCTGCACCCGGTGGCGCTGACGCTGGAGCGCATCGCCGGCCTGTTCCGCACCATGGGTTTTGAAGTGGCGGACGGCCCGGAGATCGAAACAGATTTCTACAATTTCCAGGCGCTGAACATCCCGGAAAACCATCCCGCGCGCGCGATGGCCGACACCTTCTACGTGGAAGGCGGCGACGTGCTGCGCACGCATACCAGCCCGATCCAGGCGCGCTTCATGATGAACAATCAGCCGCCTATCAAGATCGTGGCCCCGGGCCGCGTATACCGCGTGGACTCCGACGCCACCCATTCGCCGATGTTCCACCAGATGGAAGGCCTGTGGGTGGAAGAGGGCGTGTCCTTCGCCGACCTCAAGGCGGTGGTGACCGACTTCCTGCGCCGTTTCTTCGAGCGCGACGATCTGCAAGTGCGCTTCCGTCCGTCCTTCTTCCCCTTCACCGAGCCCTCGGCGGAAATCGACGTGTTGGGCGAGCGCGGCTGGCTGGAAGTGGGCGGCTGCGGCATGGTGCACCCCAATGTGTTGCGCAATGTCAACATCGACCCGGAGCGTTACACCGGCTTCGCCTTCGGCATCGGTCTCGATCGTTTCGCCATGCTGCGCTATGGCGTCAACGACCTGCGGCTGTTCTTCGAGAACGACCTCAACTTCCTGAGACAGTTCAACTGATCGCGTACGGAGCCGAATACTATGCAATTTTCCGAACAATGGCTGAGAAGCTGGGTTAATCCGTCGCTGAGCACCGACGAGCTGTCCTACCTGCTGACCATGGCGGGTCTGGAGGTGGAGGAAGTCAACGCCGCCGCGCCGGCCTTCAGCGGCGTGGTGGTGGCCGAAGTCAAGGAAGTGGCCAAGCACGAAAACGCCGACCGCCTGCGCGTGACCAAGGTGGACGTGGGCACGGGCGAACTGGTGCAGATCGTCTGCGGCGCGCCCAATGTCGCCGTCGGCCTGAAAGTGCCGTGCGCCTTGCCCGGCGCCGCGCTGCCCGGCGATTTCAAGATCAAGCCGACCAAGATGCGCGGCGTCGAATCCAACGGCATGCTGTGCTCCGGCAAGGAGCTGGGCGTGCCGGACGAGGTCGACGGCCTGCTGGTGCTGCCGGCCGACGCGCCGGCGGGGCAGAGCATACGCGACTACCTGGGCCTGGACGACCAGCTGTTCACGCTGAAAATCACCCCCAACCGCGCCGACTGCCTGTCCATCCGCGGCATCGCGCGCGAAGTGGCGGCGCTGACCGGCGCAGAACTGGCGCCGGTGGCCATTCCCGCGGTGGCCCCGGTCATCGACGACGCGCTGTCGGTGAGCATAGACGCCGCCGCTGGCTGCGGCCGCTACCTGGGCCGTGCGCTCAAGGGCGTCAACGCCGCCGCCGCCACGCCGGAATGGATGCGCCGCCGCCTGGAGCGCGCCGGCCTGCGTTCGATTTCCGCCGTGGTCGACATCACCAACTACGTATTGTTGGAACAAGGCCAGCCGATGCACGCCTTCGACCTAGCCAAGCTGGACGGCGGCATCGTCGTGCGCATGGCCAAGGACGGCGAAGAACTGCTGTGCCTGAACGAGAAAACCGTCAAGCTCAAGTCCGATTACATGGTGATCGCGGACCAGACCAAGGCGCTGGCCATCGCCGGCATCATGGGCGGCGAGCACAGCGGCGTCACCGTCGCCAGCACGGATATCTTCCTGGAAAGCGCCTTCTTCGCGCCGGAAGCGATTGCCGGCAAGGCGCGCGAGCTGGGCTTCGGTTCCGATTCTTCCTTCCGTTACGAGCGCGGCGTGGACTTCCAGCTGCAGCGCGAAGCGATGGAACGCGCCACCCGCCTGGTGCTGGACATCTGCGGCGGTCAGCCGGGTCCGGTGGTGGAGGCCGTGGCCGAACTGCCGCGGCGCGGCGAGGTCAAGCTGCGCGTGCCGCGTTGCGCCAAGCTGTTGGGCGTGAGCTTGAGCAGCGCGCAGATCGGTGAAATTCTGGGACGGCTGGGCCTGGCGCACCGTCTGGACGGCGAAGTCTTCACCGTGGAGGCGCCGTCCTTCCGCTTCGACATCGCGATCGAGGAAGACCTGATCGAGGAAGTGGCGCGGGTATACGGCTACGACGCGATCCCCGCCGACGCGCCGCGTTCCGGCATGCGCATGCTGGCGCAACGTGAAGAGTTGCGCCCGCGCGATCAGATCCGCCATCTGCTGGCGGCCCGCGACTATCAGGAAATCGTCAGCTATGCTTTCGTGGACGAAGCCTGGGAGCGCGATTTCGCCGCCAATGAGCAACCGGTGCGCCTGATCAACCCGATCGCCTCGCAGATGAGCGTGATGCGTTCTACGCTGATCGGCGGCCTGGTGGACGTGCTGGTGGGCAACCTCAACCGCAAGCAGCCGCGCGTGCGCGTGTTCGAAGTGGCGCGCGTGTTCAAGAAATCCGCCGACTGGTTCGATCAGCCGGAAAAAGTGGCCGGCCTCGCCTGGGGTCCGCGCTTGTCGGAGCAATGGGGCGTCAAGGCCGAACGCGTCGATTTCTTCGACGTCAAAGCCGATGTCGAAGCCCTGTTGCACCCGCGGCGCGCGGATTTCTGCAAGGCCGTGCATCCGGCCTTCCATCCGGGCCGTTGCGCCGAAGTGCTGGTGGATGGCGTGGTTGTCGGCGTGATCGGCGAACTGCATCCCAAGTGGGCGCAGCAATACGATCTGCTCAGCGCGCCGGTGCTGTTCGAACTTGACCTGGCGGCGGCGGAAGCGCGGCAGCCCATCAAGGCGCAGCCGGTGAGCAAGTTCCAGGCGGTGCGCCGCGATCTGGCGCTGGTGGTGGACGAGGCGGTGGAAACGGCCCAATTGCTGGCCTGCTTCGCCAAACACGGCGCCGCCATCGTCAGCGAAGTGGCTTTGTTCGACGTTTATCGCGGCAAAGGCGTGGAAGAGGGCAAGAAGAGTCTGGCCTTCCGCGTGATGTTGCAGGACAATAGTCGCACGCTGACCGACGAAGACGTGGAGCCGGCGCTCAAGGCCCTGCTGGACGGCGTTGCCGCCGAGCTGGGCGCTCAGTTGCGCTGAGCCCAAGGCGTGGAGCCCGCCGCGGAGTCGGCGGGCTTTTGAATGATTAGAAATATTGATGTGTGAGAGGGTGACATGACTTTGACCAAGGCTGAGCTGGCCGACATGCTGTTCGATCAAGTGGGTTTGAACAAGCGTGAAGCCAAGGACATGGTTGAATCGTTCTTTGAGGAAATTCGCCAGGCCCTGGAGTCCGGCGATTCCGTCAAATTGTCCGGTTTCGGCAATTTCCAATTGCGCGACAAGCCGCAGCGTCCGGGTCGCAACCCCAAGACCGGGGAAGAGATTCCCATCACCGCGCGACGTGTGGTAACGTTCCACGCTAGTCAGAAACTCAAGGGAATGGTCGAGCAATTCCATGCCAACAAGCAAGGCTGATCTGCCGCCGATACCGTCCAAGCGCTACTTCACCATTAGCGAGGTGAGCGAGCTCACCGGCGTCAAACCGCATGTGCTGCGCTATTGGGAGCAGGAATTTTCCCAATTGCGCCAGGTGAAGCGCCGCGGCAACCGCCGTTATTACCAACATCACGAAGTGTTATTGGTCAGGCGCATTCGCGGTCTGTTATATGACGACGGGTTTACCATCCACGGCGCCCGCCAGCGTCTGGGCGCGGACGGCCAAGAAGTGCGCCCGGCAACGGCCCAGGAGGTCAGGACCGAGTTGGAGGCGATTTTGGAATGGCTTGATTCAGGGCTTGGCAAAAATCAAAAAGCAGTTTAGAATACGTTTCTCTCGAGTCGGGGCGTAGCGCAGCCTGGTAGCGCACCTGCATGGGGTGCAGGGGGTCGGAAGTTCGAATCTTCTCGCCCCGACCAAAGAATTCCAAAAGTATCAAATATTTAAAAGCTCTGCGTTTGCAGAGCTTTTTTTATTTTCCCCTCCAAATATTAGAAATCCTTCTAATTCCATCCCCTTCAATGAGTCGAATTCGGCGGGCGATTTTTATTGCCCGATAGACGGCGGCGAACCATTTGTTTCTGCGCCTGCCGTATTCCTGTGGCCGCCGCGGAGATGCGCGGCGGCGTATCGCCGACTTTTGTGAGGATTGCCATGTTGCATGTAGTAGCCGTGATTACCGCCAAGCCGGGCCAGCGCGCCGTGATTTTGCGCGAGTTGAATGCGATCGTGCCCCTGGTGCGCGAGGAAGAGGGCTGCATCGAGTACGGCCCGGCGCTGGACCACGCGGATTCGCCGCAGCCGTATGGCGCGGACAGCCTGGTGGTGATAGAGAAGTGGACCAGCAAGGCGGCCTTGGACCGCCACCTGGACGCGCCGCCGCTGCGCGCCTTCGTCGCCGCGACCGAGGGCGCGGTGGCCGGCCTGGCCGTGCATGTGCTGAACCCGGCCTAAGAACCTGTTTACGACCTGCTACGCGTCGGCGATGCGGCGTTGAAAACCGCCTAGAAATGCTCATGCACCACGAGTGCATTCCGCTTTCTCAGCGGTTTTCGCCTTGTCCGCCCTCGCTCGCGAGACGCTGAACAGACCCAAACGCTGCTTACCGTTCCCCGCCGGCCTTGCCGGCTATTTTTCTGGGCGGATGTCGGTCAGAGGCGCTTCGATGGGCAGCCGTTGCAGCTCGCTGTTGAAAAAGCTGCGCTCGCCGCGCCGCAGCGACGGCAGCAAGGCTTGGAGGCGGGACAGCGCGTCCGCGGCCTCCCGGCCGGCGCCCTGCTCATGCAGCAGGAACCAGGCGGCTTCCAGCAATAGATTGGCTTGTTGCAGAGGAGGGAAGGCGGCGTTGCCGGCGAGTTGCTCGTCCAGCGCCAGGACCGCCGCCGAGGACCAGCGGCTGAAGCCCTTGGCCGGAGACAAGGAGGCGTGCAAGGGCTGCAAGGCCGCGATGGCGTCTTCCAGCGCCAGCGGTTGCTGGGCGCGGAAGGCCGAGAGGCTACGCGAACGCGGCGGCGGGCAGTTACCGCGGGCGATGCGCAGGATGAAGATCAGATTCCAGGCGGAGCCGCTGCCGTAGCCGAAGCGGTCGCAAATCCATTCGGACAGCCCAAGCCAGCGCATCGCCTGCAACTGCACCGCGCCTACGCGCTGCTCGCGTTCCGGGTCGACCAGCCCCTGCTGCCAGAACAGCCACAAGCACCAGCCGATATTGGCGGCCACATGTTGGGCGGCGTCGATGGAGTCCGCCTCGTAAGCCGCTTCCAGCGCGCCGCTCAGCGCTTGCAGCGCCGCGCCGGCCTCGTCCCGTTGGCGCGAGGCGCCGGCGCCGCTGGTGGCGGCGTGCTTGTGCAGCAGGGCCAGCAGGTTCAGGCATTCGAAGCGCACACGCGGGTTGTAGCGGAAAACCGGCTGTAGCTCCGGCGAGGTTTGCAGGTGTTCCAGCGCGGTCCGCGCCGCGTCGGCGTCGCCTTGGGAGTAACGCTCCCAGGCTTTGACGATGCAGGCCATCGCGGCGAAGGTGGGATGGGCGTGATGGACGCTGCCGGCGTCCAGCACTCGGTCCAGCCGCTTCAGCGCGCTGCGGCTGCCGTCCAGTTGAGCGCTGCGGCGCAGGGCCAGGCTTTCTTTCATCAAGGCCAGCGCTTGCTGAAAATCGTCTCCGGCGAATTGACGCGCGACGTGGAAGGATTCCGCCACCTGGCGGCTGGGGCGGCGTCCGAAGCCGTCGTATTCGTCGCGGATGGCCTGCGCCATCTGTTGCCAAAAGCGCATGTCGCGCATCAGATAGGACAGATTGCCGGCCGGGCTTTCCGGTTTTTCCCGGCGAAGACCGAGGAAGTGCTCCAGCCAATCCCGCTCCACCTCGACGCCGCCGGCGCGGAAACGCAGCCGCGAGGCCATGTCGGCCGTCAGCCAGAACGGACCGCGGCTGCGTCCGTTCAGCGGCAGGGTGTCGATGGGCCGGCCGCGCGCGGCGCCCCAGCCGGCCTGCACGCCCCAGCGGGCGAAGTCGGCGAACGCGCGCGAGATCAGCATGCGGATATTGTTCTGGCCGGGAAAGCCTAGCCGCAGGGCGGCGGCGGACACCGCGCCGTCGCCGAACTGCTGGGCGTGCCAGAGCCGGGCCAGCAGCCAGACGGATTGGCCGCGGGCGGCCTCGCCCTTGACGCGGTAGGGAGCGGACAACTCGATTTCGATGAGGTCGGGAGCTTCTGTCATGGTTGGAATGGGGGCTGAACAGGAGGCCGGCAAGGCGGGGAGCGCTTGCCGGCGAGGAGGCGATGTCGCCGCGGGACGCTTACCACAGCCGGTCGATGTCCCCCGGATGGAGCGCGATCTCGCAATCTTCGAAACGCGACGCCAGCCGCCTGGCCTTGTCGCTGAAAAAGCAGGCCATGGTCGCCTTGTCGAACTGGCTGCTGGGGAAGGGCGCGGCCGGCGTGCCGCCGATCAAGACGGCGCCCGGCAGTTCGCTCCAGCCGCAGCTTTGGTAAAAGCGCCGCAGGGGGCGGTCGCAAGTGAAGATGCCGAGATCGGCGCCGTTGGCCTGCATGGTTTCGCGCGCGGAGGCGGCCAGCAGCCGGCCCAGGCCGCGGCTGCGGTCCTCGGGCTGGGTGACCATGCAGCTGATGCCGCTGGCCTGGAAGTCCTCGCCGGCGTGGCGCAGCGTTTTGCTGAGGATGTCCAGCGCCGACAGCACCCGGCGGTTCTCCACCAGCAGCAACGACAAGGGCGCGAGCGCCGGGTCGTGGATGGGCTCGGGACCGGCCGGCGGCTCCCCGGGCCAGGCCAGGTTTTGCAGCGCCAGCACTTGCATGCGCAGTTCCGCGGGCACTTCCGCTTCGGGGAAGATCAGTATCTCCATCGGCTGGCTCTCCTCGCAATGGACGGGTATGGTCGAGCTATATGATAACAGCCGCCAAGGGCGCGGGAGAGAGACAGTCATGGCGGAAACGACGGCCGGCCCGCGGGCAGCTTGGGATGCCGAGAGCCGGGCCACCTGGGAGGTGGCCCGGCGCTACCACGAATGTTGGCGCGCGCGCGACGCGCGGGCGGCGCTGGCCTTGTTTCATCCGGAGGTCGAATATTGCGATTTCTACCGCAATCTGACGCTGACTTACGCCGATTTGCCGGCCTATCTGGCCGAGAGCATGCCGGACGGCGGCAAGGAGAGTTTGCAGCACACCGACCGCATCCGCGTCGACGGCGACACCGCCTTCATCCAATACCGCTATGTGATCCGGCTGGCCTCCAGCGGCAAGCTGGCCAGTTTTCAAGGCGGCGAGGCGATCCGGGTGCGGGACGGCCTGATCGTCTCCGTGCATGAGTACTGTACGCCGGTGCGTTTGAGCGGGGAGCGGACCGGCGATCGCATCGGCTTGAACCCGCAGCGGCTGGCGCGGCTGCTGGCGGACCTGCAAGCCTATTTCGCCGAACAGCGGCCCTATCTGGACTGCGAGCTGAGCCTGGGCCAGGTGGCGCAGGCCACCGGCTACACCCGCAATCAGATCTCCCACGTCTTGAACCAGGCGCTGGGCCTGAGCTTCTACGCCTGGCTCAATCAGCAACGCGTCCGTCATCTGCTGGCGCTGCCGCGGCCGCCGGCCGCTCCGCTGGACATGGCCTTCGCCGTGGGCTTCAAGTCCGCCTCCACGTTCTACAAGGCTTTCCGTCTGGAAACCGGCACCACGCCGCAGCGCTACTTTTCCGCCGATTCCTAGCGGTCCCGCGCGCACGACGCGGCGCGGGCGCCGGCTTAGTCTGTTCGGGTCCGCCCCAGGTTCGGGGCTATCGCCAAGGAGCATTCATGGGGATCGAGTCCCAAGCCTGTCTGTGGCTGGATCAAAGTCCCGCGGCGCGGTCCTGGCCGCCGTTGACGCAGTCGGCCCGCTGCGACGTGGCGGTGATCGGCGGCGGCTACACCGGCCTTTGGACGGCTTACTACCTCAAGCGCATGGCGCCAGAGCTGGACGTGGCGGTGTTGGAGGCGGAAACCTGCGGCTACGGCGCGTCCGGACGCAACGGCGGCTGGCTGATAGGCGGGTTGGCCAATCAGGACGTCCATTTGCTCAGTCTGGACGGCGAGCGGCGCGAACGCGCGCGGCGGCGGCTGTTCGGCATCGTCGACGAAGTGGCCGCGGTGTTGGCGCGCGAAGGCGTCGAATGCGATTTCGCCCATGGCGGGGTGCTGTACGCGGCGGCGCGCTATCCGGAGCAGGAAGCGATGGGGCGGAACTGGCTGCGCGAACTGCGGCGGGCGGGCCACGGCGAGGCCGACTTCCGTTGGCTGGACCGCGAGGAAGCCCGGGCGCAGCTGGGCGCGAGAGACGTGCGCGGCGGGGTGTTCTCCCCGCATTGCGCGGTGGTTCAGCCGGCCCGGCTGGCGCAAGGCCTGGCGCGGGCCGCGGCGCGGCTGGGCGTGCGCATTCACGAGCATAGCCCGGTGCGCCGGCTGGCTCCCGGGGTGGCGGGGCTGGACGGCTGCGACTTGAGCGCGGACGTCATCGTGCCGGCGCTGGAGGGCGCGGCCGGGCAGTTTTCGCGTTTGGGCCGTTGCCTGCTGCCGGTGCAGAGCCTGCTGCTGGCCACCGAACCGCTGTCGGCGGCGCAGTGGGACGAGATCGGACTGGGGCGCCGCCAGGCTTTCGGCGATTTGAGCCGGATGGTGACTTACGGCCAACGCAGCGCGGACGGTCGCCTGGTGTTCGGCGCGCGCGGCGGTTACCGGCTGGGCGGCCGCGCGCAGTGGGACTTCGACCCTAACGGCGCCGAGTTCGTCTGGCGCGAGCGCTTGCTGCGTCGGCTGTTTCCGGCCTTGGGCGCGACGGCGGCGCCCTACCGCTGGGGCGGCACGCTGGGCGTGGCGCGCGCTTTCACGCCCTACGCCTTGTTCGACCGGCGCGCCGGCATCGCCATGGCCGGCGGCTACGGCGGCGAGGGCGTGGGAGCCGCCAATCTGATGGGGCGCACGCTGGCGGAATTGATTCTGGAGCGCAACGGCGATCTGGCTTCCATGCCCTGGGTCATGCCGGAAGGGCGTATGGAGCGGGTGCGCCGCTGGGCGCCGGAGCCAGTGCCGTGGCTGGGTTACCACCTGGTGCGCAGCGCTTACGGGCTGGAGGAGAAACTGTGCGCCGACGGGAGCGCGCCGGCCTGGGCCCGGCGCGGCGCGGGCAAGCTGGCGGCGGCCCTGGAGGCTTTGCTGGCCTGAGGGCCGGCGCGCGATATCGGGAGAACATTCATGTGGCGACGCATTGGGGTGGGGATCTGGGTCTGCTGCCTGGCCGTTCCGGCGCAGGCGGCCGAAGAGAAGGTGCTGAACGTCTACAACTGGAGTCATTACATCGGCAAACAGACCTTG
The DNA here is from genome assembly GCF_024158805.1 of Chromobacterium sp. S0633. NCBI lineage: Bacteria > Pseudomonadati > Pseudomonadota > Betaproteobacteria > Neisseriales > Chromobacteriaceae > Chromobacterium > Chromobacterium sp. S0633. Next base: position 87,694 of record NZ_JAMZGH010000007.1, read on the forward strand.
CGGCGTTTCGAGAGCGAGACCGGCATCAAGGTGCGTTACGACGTATACGACAGCAATGAAATCCTGCAAGGCAAATTGCTGACCGGCCGCAGCGGCTACGATGTGGTGGGACCGTCGATGAGCTTCCTGGCCAATCAGCTGGCGGCGGGCGCCTTCCGGCCGCTGGACAAGGGCAAGCTGCCCAATTACCGCCAACTGGACCCGGCGCTGCTGCGGCAGCTGGCCGCGGCCGATCCCGGCAACCGCTACGCGCTGCCCTATCTGTGGGGCACCACCTCGGTGGCCATCGACGAAGACCGGGTGAGGCGGGCGCTGGGCGGCGCGCCGCCGCCGGCCGACGCGCTGGCCCTGTTGTTCGACCCGGCTTACGCGTCCAAGCTGCGCGGCTGCGGCGTTTCCATGATGATGTCCCCCAGCCAGGTAGCGGTGCAGGCCTTGATCTACCTGGGCAAGGACCCTGGCCGGAACCGGCCGGAGGATCTGCCCGCCGTCGCCGGCCTGCTGCGCGCGGTCCGGCCCTATGTGCGGGTGTTCACCTCCACGCCCATCAATGATCTGGTCAACGGCGAGCTTTGCGCGGCGATGATCTATTCCGGCGACGCCTACATCGCCGCGCGTCGCGCGGGCGAGGCCAAGAGCCCGCGCAAGATCCGCTACCTGCTGTCGCCCAAGGGCGCGGAGTTGTGGGTGGACACTTTCGCCATCCCCAAGGACGCGCCGCATCCGGACAACGCGCATCGCTTCCTCGATTTCATGATGCGGCCGGAGGTGATGGCGGAGATCAGCAATGAATTGTTCTATCCCAACGCCTTGCCGGCGTCGCGGCCTTTGCTGGATGGCGCGCTGACGGCGGACCGCAACCTCTATCCGGACGCGGCCGGCATGAGCAAGCTGCGCGGCCAGGGACGGGTGCCGCCGGCGCTGCAAAGGGAGCGGGTGAGGCTGTTCAATCAGTTCAAGAACAATAGCTATCGCTGAAGCGCTCCGAGGGCCGGCCCAGCAATTGGGCCGGCGTGCGGCCGAAAGTCTGTCGGAAGGCGGCGATGAAGGCGCTGGGGCTGTCGTAGCCGCAGCGCCAGGCGGCGGCGCCGACCGGCTGGCCGGCCGATAGATATTCCAGCGATTTCAACAGCCGCAGCCGACGGCGCCAGGCCTGGAAGCTGAGACCGGTCTGCTCCGGAAACAGACGGCTCAGGCTGCGCCCGCTGAGGCCGGCCCATTGCGCCCAGTCGTCGCGCGAGCGCGGGTCTTCGGGGGCCTCCGTCAGCGCGTCGGCGACCCGGCGCGCGCGCCGGTCTTGCGGCAAGGGCAGGCTCAGGCGCAAGGGCGGGCAGTGTTCCAATTCATCCAGCAAGACCTCCAGCAGCCGCTGTTCCCTGGGAAGGGGCGGGGCGGAAAAATCCAGCGCGCGCCGCATGATGGCGGGCGGCAGCGCGTCGCAGGAGATGGCTTGCGCGTCGGCCGGCAGCCGCGCGCAGGCCGCGGCGGCGAAGTGCAGGCTGATGCCGTCTATCAGGCCGTGGCGGTGCGAGGCGTGGCGCACGCCGGGAGGAATCCAGGCCAGGTGGCCGGGCGGCAGCCAGAGCCGGCCGCCGTCGGTGGCGATGTTCAGCACGCCGCGGCGCAGCAAGCTGAGCTGGCCGCTGTCATGGCTGTGCCAGGCTTCGGGGTCGGCGTCGTCGTGACGGATGCGGGCGGCGGCGAGCAGCATGGTTTGGCCTGTTTGAGATATTGGATGACATTGTAGCGATAACACGCCATCAGCGCCGGGACGGATACTGGCCATTGTGGCGGGACGGGCTTCGGCCGCGCCGCCCATCGTCGATATCACCCCTCTATAAGGAGTCAAACCATGCAAGACAGCGCTATCGCCGTGGTGCGCGAATTATTCGAATACGCATTGCTGCGCCCGGAACTGGACGAAAACCGTTTGGCGAAGCTGGTGCATCCTGATTACCGCCAGCAGGCGGACGGCCGCAGCTTGGATTACGCCGATTTCATCAAGCATTTGCGCCATCTGAAGCAGACGTGCAGCCGGGTCGATCTTGAAATCCTGAGCTGGGCGGAGCAGGGCGAGCGCGTGTTCACTCGCCATCGCGTCGCCGCGGACAAGCGGGACGGCGGCCGGGTGAGCATGCTGGTCATCGCCGAATTCCGCGTGCGAGACGGCATGGTGCGCGCCTGCGACGAACTGACGCATATGCTGAGCGGAACGACCGAGGACCGGGATCTGGGGTCCCGCCACTGATGCGGGCTTGGCCGGGTTCGCAAGCGCCCGGCGGCCTGCCCGGGCGGATAGCCGTTCTGGAGGCCGTTGAAGTCCGCGGCGCAGCGGCGAGGGCAAAAAAAAATGGACCCGGCGGGTCCATTTTCATTTGGAGGCGATCGAATCAGGCTTCCGGCACATTCAGCGAGTTGATGCTGAAGCCGGCGTCGACATAAGTGATTTCGCCGGTGATGCCCGAGGACAGATTGGACAGCAGGAAGGCGGCGGTATTGCCCACTTCCTCGGTGGTGACGTTGCGGCGCAGACAGGACTGTCCGGCGGCCATGGCCAGCAGCTTGGAGAAGCCGGAAATGCCTGCGGCGGCCAGGGTCTTGATCGGGCCGGCGGAAATGCCGTTGACGCGGATGCCGTCCTTGCCCAGACTGGCGGCCATGAAGCGCACCGAGGCTTCCAGGCTGGCCTTGGCCAGGCCCATCACATTGTAGTTGGGGATTGCGCGCACCGCGCCCAGGTAGGACAGGGTCAGCAAGGCGGCGTTGCGGCCCTGCATCATCGGGCGCGCGGCCTTGGCCAGCGCCGGGAAGCTGTAGGCGGACACATCGTGGGCGGTCTGGAAGGCTTCGCGGCTCAGCGCGTCCAGGAAGTCGCCTTCCAGCGATTCGCGCGGGGCGAAGGCGATGGCGTGGACCAGGCCGTCCAGGCCGTCCCATTCCTTGCCGAGATCGGCGAACAATTTATTGATTTCTTCGTCGTTCTGCACGTCGCAGCGGAAAACCAGCTTGGAGCCGAAATCCGCGGCCATTTCACGCACGCGGTCTTCCAGTTTGTCCACCACATAGGTGAACGCCAGTTCCGCGCCTTCGCGATGACAGGCCTGGGCAATGCCGTAAGCGATGGAGCGGTTGGAGATCATGCCGGTAATCAGAATCTTTTTGCCTTGCAGAAAGCCCATTTGGAGTCCTTCTCGGAATAAACAGCTGCGCATTATACCGAAGCCGGGGCGTTTCAGCAGCGGCATTGTCGGCCAGGTCGGACGCTTTCCGGTGGTATATAAGGAAAGAGCGAAGCGCGGAGCGCGCCGCGCACGCCGGATTTCCGGTTGCCCCGGCACTCCGCGCTTGCTACCATCACACATCAATTGCAGTAGTTGCGCCACCATATAAATAGCGAGGAAACCATGAGCGATCTGATCCACCACGTAAGCGATGACAGTTTCGATACCGATGTTCTGAAAGCCGACCTGCCGGTGCTGGTCGATTACTGGGCCGAGTGGTGTGGTCCGTGCAAGATGATCGCTCCCATCCTGGACGAAGTGGCCAAGGAATACGAAGGCCGCCTGAAAGTGGTCAAGCTGAACATCGACCAGAACGAGCTGACGCCGCCGAAATTCGGCATCCGCGGCATCCCGACGCTGATGATTTTCAAGGACGGCCAGGTTGCCGCCACCAAGGTGGGCGCGCTGGCCAAGAGCCAGTTGACCGCCTTCATTGACAGCCAACTGTAAAGCGTCTATTCTCCAGCAAAATCTCAAAACGGGTAGCGATTGACGCGTTGCCCGTTCCATTTTTACGCCACCCTCCGAATTCAGCGTTCCGCTAAATCGTTACCGAGTCGACCTACGGCTGCTATGCACTTATCTGATCTAAAACATCTTCATGTTTCCGAACTCGTTGAAATGGCCATTTCCAACGAGATCGACGGGGCCAACCGACTGCGCAAGCAGGACTTGATCTTCGCCTTGCTGAAAAACCAGGCCAAAAAAGGCGAGAGCATTTTCGGTGAAGGTACCCTGGAAGTGCTGCCGGACGGTTTCGGTTTCCTGCGCAGCCCGGACACCTCCTATCTGGCCGGCCCGGACGACATCTATGTCAGCCCGTCGCAGATTCGTCGCTTCAACCTGCATACCGGCGATTCGATCGAAGGCGAGATCCGCACCCCGAAAGACGGCGAGCGTTACTTCGCGCTGGTCAAGGTGGACAAGGTCAACGGCGAAGCGCCGGAGAACTCCAAGCACAAGATTCTGTTCGAGAACCTGACGCCGCTGTTCCCCACCGAGCAGTTCAAGCTGGAACGCGACATCCGCGCCGAAGAGAACATCACCGGCCGCATCATCGACCTGATCTCGCCGATAGGCAAAGGCCAGCGCGGCCTGCTGGTGGCGCCGCCGAAGTCCGGCAAGACCGTGATGCTGCAGCACATCGCCCACGCCATCACCGCCAACCATCCGGAAGCGGTGCTGATCGTGTTGCTGATCGACGAGCGTCCGGAGGAAGTGACCGAGATGCAGCGTTCGGTCAAGGGCGAAGTGGTGTCTTCCACCTTCGACGAGCCGGCCACCCGCCACGTGCAAGTGGCCGAGATGGTGATCGAGAAGGCCAAGCGCCTGGTGGAACACAAAAAGGACGTGGTGATCCTGCTGGACTCCATCACCCGTCTGGCGCGCGCCTACAACACCGTGGTGCCGGCCTCCGGCAAGGTGCTGACCGGCGGCGTGGACGCCAACGCGCTGCAGCGCCCGAAGCGCTTTTTCGGCGCCGCGCGCAATGTGGAAGAGGGCGGCAGCCTGACCATCATCGCCACCGCGCTGATCGATACCGGCAGCCGCATGGACGATGTGATCTACGAAGAATTCAAGGGCACCGGCAACAGCGAAATCCATCTGGAACGCCGCATGGCCGAGAAGCGCATTTTCCCGGCGCTGAACATCAACCGTTCCGGCACCCGTCGCGAAGAGCTGCTGATTCCGCAGGACCAATTGCAGCGCATCTGGGTACTGCGCAAGCTGCTCTACCCGATGGACGATCTGGAGGCGATGGAATTCCTGCAGGACAAGATCAAGGCCACCAAGTCGAACCAGCAGTTCTTCGACTCGATGCGCCGCTGAGCGGAAATGCTCGCAAGAATGCCAGGCTGTCAGCCTGGCATTTTTTTTGCCCGCGTCGGCCGGCGTCGTTCAGGCGCCGGCGCGCGGGTTTTTTGTTAATACCGATGGCGGCGCCGACAGCGGGGCCGCGATTTAGCCTAAGATGGAGCAAGAACATCGCCGGCGCGTTGGCCCGGCGAGCGGATGACGGCAGGGGACAATAAAATGTGGTCGATGGAGGCGGGAGAAGCGGCCGACTGGATTGCCGGTCGGCTGTCGGCTTATGACTTTACCGGCAGGGTGGGCGATTTCAGCTTCCGGCCGGCCGACGGCGGGCTGCGGCCGGCGGCGGTGCTGGTGCCGCTGGTGTGGCGGCACGAGGGGCCGACGGTGATGTTGACCCGTCGCGCGGAAAACCTGCCGGCGCACGCCGGCCAGGTCAGCTTTCCGGGCGGCAAGCTGGAGCGGGACGACGGTTCCGCCGAGCGCGCCGCGCTGCGCGAAACGCGGGAGGAGACCGGGCTGGCGGAAAGCCATGTCCGGCTGCTGGGCCGCTTGCCGGATTATGTGACGATTACCGGCTTCGTGGTGACGCCGGTGGTGGGTCTGGTGTTGCCGCCGTTCGAACTCAGCCCGGAGCCGGGCGAGGTGGCCGAGGTGTTCGAGGCGCCGCTGCCGCTGCTGATGGATACCGGCGCTTACCAGCGCCACAGCCATCAGGGCGACGACGGCCAGCTGCGGGCCTATCTGTCGCTGGATTGGCAGCGCCACCGCATCTGGGGCGCCACCGCGGCGATGTTGTGGCTGCTGTCCGACGCCTTGGGCGTGGCCGGGCAGGAGCCGCCGCCGTTCAGATCATGTCCAGATCGTTGAAGAGGATGTTGCGGCCGGCGACCTTGGCTTCGTAGAGCAGGCGGTCGGCGCGCGCCAGCATCAGTTCCGGCGTGTCGTGCGGCCGCCAGTCGGTCAGCCCGCCGCTGAAGGTCACGCTCTGGTCCACCAGCGGGAAGCGGGTCTGGCTCAGCACCACCTGGACCCGTTCCATCACCTTTTGCGCGTCGCGCAGACGCGTGCAGGGGAAAATCACCAGGAATTCCTCGCCGCCCACCCGCGCGCTGATATCGGTGTTGCGCGTGGTGTCGGTCAGCGCGTTGGCCACCGCCACCAGCACATTGTCGCCGGCCTGGTGGCCGTGGCGGTCGTTGAATTGCTTGAAGTGGTCGATGTCGAACACCGCGATGGTCATCGACTGGCCGTAACGCTCGCAGCGGCTGATTTCGTCTTTCAGCATCATGTCGGCGTAGCGCCGGTTGTACAAATGGGTCAGCGGGTCGGTGGCCGCCATTTCGCTCAGTTGCTGATTGCTTTCCTGCAATTGCTGCTCCAACTGCTTGCGGCTGGAAATATCGTAGAGCGCCACCAGAGTGGACGGCGGGGTGCGTTCGCCCAGGGGCCGCAGCGAGACGATGACCCAGAGCCGGCTGTGGTCCTCCAGCTCCAGTTCCATTTCCTGATTCTCTACCTCCTGGCCGGCTTCCAGCCACTGCTCCAGCGGCTGTAGTCGAAAAGGCAGGTTGAGGATGTCCGAATCCTCCTTGGTGCCCGGCGCGCGCGGCGGCAGTTGCAACATGGCGCGCGCCAGCGCGTTGGCCCGCTGGATGCGGCGGGTTTTGGGGTTGACCAGCAACAGCGCCAGCGGCGCGGTGTCCAGGATCAGCTTCGCCTCTCCCTCGCTTTGCCGGATCAGATCGGTGCTGCGGCTCAGCAGGGTGTGCTGGCGCAGATTGGACAGATAGTTGCGCAGGGCCAGCAGCGTCATGCCGGCGATGAACAGCCAGCCCAGCAGGGCCAGCATCGCCTTCTCCTGCACTGAGCGGGTGAAATCCTTGCGGGCGAGGCCCACGGCCACTTGGAAGGGATAGCGGCCGGTCTGGCTCTGGCTGTACAGGCGGGTGACGCCGTCGATATTGGACGGCGCGCTGAATTGCGCCTGATTGCCGTCGCGGCTGAGCAGCTTGGCCGGCTGCAGCGGCCGGAATTGCCGCTCCAGTCCCTTGGGGGGCTTGGGCCAGCGCGCCACCATCAGCTGGCGTTGGTCCAGCACCAGGATCTCCCCGTGCTCGCCCACGGTGACGCGCGAGACTTCGTCCTGGAAAAAATTGTTGGCGATGACGCCGGCGGCCATGCCGATGACGTTGCCGCCTTCGTCGCGCAGCTTGCTGGCCAGGACGATGCCGTGTTGTTCGGGATTGTGCTGGGCGGCGGTGTAATTGTTTTCCGGGTCTTCGTTGCGATGCAGCCAGCGGCAGAATTCATTGTGGGGCTGACGCACGATGGCGGCCTGGCGGCTGGTGAAGATGGCCTGGCAGGCGCTGTCTATGATTTCGATCCGGCTCAGATAGGGCGCCAGCTGCAGTTGCTGCTGCAGCTGCTGGTACAGCTTCTGCTGTCCTTCCTCGCCGCTTGTGCCGGTGTGAAGCAGGGTCTGGACCTGCGGCAGCTGGCTGCTGCTTTGCAGGATCAGGCCGGCTTCGCTGATGCCGGCGGCCAGCCGTTCCGCCAGCAATTGGCTGAGACCGTTGGCCTGGCGCAGCGCGTTTTCCTCTTCCTGGTGATAGGTGTTGAGCAGTTCCAGGGCCACCAGCGCCAGCGTGCCGAGCAGGAAGAGGATGGAACCCCAGATCGCATAGCGTGCCGGGCGTTTGTTCCGTTTGCGGAGGTTGAAGTCCATGACGCTCGTTATTGGGGGTTATGAACCAGTTATAGCGCTAGGCGGCGGAGTATGACAGGGGCCCGCCGCCGGGCCCGGACGGCGCCTCAGGCCGCGGTGAAGCGCATGGAAAGGTCGACGGCGCGGACGTCCTTGGTCAATTTGCCCACCGAAATGCGGTCGACCCCGGTTTCCGCAATCGCGCGCACGGTGTCGAAGTCCACGCCGCCGGAGGCTTCCAGCTGGGCGCGGCCGGCGGTCAGCCGCACCGCTTCGCGCATTTGCTCCAGCGACATATTGTCCAGCAGGGCCAGCTTGGCGCCGTGGAGCAGCGCTTCTTCCAGTTGCTCCAGCGTTTCCACTTCGATTTGCAGGCTGACCTCGGCCGGGGCCAGCTGTTGCGCGGCCCGCAGCGCGGCGGCGATGCCGCCGGCGGCCATGATGTGGTTTTCCTTGATCAGGATGCCGTCGAACAAGCCGACGCGCTGATTGTCGCCGCCGCCCGCGGTCACCGCGTATTTCTGCGCCAGCCGCAGGCCGGGCATGGTTTTGCGGGTGTCCAGTATCCGGGCGCGGGTGCCGGCCACGGCGTCTACGTAGCGGCGGGTTTCGCTGGCGACCGCGGACAGGGTTTGCAGGAAGTTCAGCGCGGAGCGCTCCGCGGTCAGCAGCGCGCGGGCCGGGCCGTCGATTTGGCACAGCACGGCGCCGGCGGCGACCTGCTCGCCTTCGGCGGCCAGCCATTCCACCCGGCAGCGGGGATCGACCTGGCGGAAGCATTCGTCGAACCAGGCCTGGCCGCACAGCGTGGCCGCTTCGCGCGCCGTCACCCGCGCCGCGCCGGCGCTGTGTTCGGGAATCAGCAGGGCGGTCCAGTCGCAACGGCCGATGTCTTCGGCCAGGGCGGCGGCGACCTGCTGGGCGATCAGGTGAGGGGCGGGCAAGGCGGGCATGCGGGACTCTCCAAGAAAACGTCATTGTACCCAATGGCGGCGGATTGGTGCGCGTGCTCTGGTATCATTCGAAATGGATATATAAGCCGATAGGTAGGCCATGGATTTACCCGCATCGTTTTTCCCCGACGCCGCGCTTTGGCTGAGCAACGGCGCGGCTTTGTCCTTGTTGGCGCTGGCGGCGCGGCGGGTGGCCTGGCGCGGCCTGCCCTTGCCGGCCTGCAACGCCTGGATGGGCGCCTGCGTGCTGGCGCTGGCCTTGTGGCTGCTGCGCGGCGGCGTGGCCCCCGGCCTGTTCTTCCATTTGCTGGGCGCCGGCCTGTTCACCTTGATGATGGGGCCGTGGCTGGCCTTGCTGGCGCTGGCGCTTCCCTTGCTGGCATTGGCTGTGAGCGGACAGGCCGATCCGCAGGCGCTGGGTCTGAACTATCTGAGCATGATCGTGCCGCCGGTGGCGCTGTCGGCCGCGGCGCTGCGTTTGAGCCAGCGCGTCCTGCCCAGCAATCTGTTCGTCTATGTCTTCGTCAACGGCTTCCTCGCCGGCGGGGCCGGCATGTTCGCCGCCGGCTTGTCGGGTTTGCTGGCCTTGGGCCTGGCCGGCGCCTATCCCTGGGACCAGTTGTTGGAGGAGACGCTGCCGTTCTATTTTTTACTGTCGTGGTCGGAGGCCTTCACCACCGGCTTGTTGGCGGCGGTGCTGGTGGTTTACCGGCCGGAATGGGTGGCGACCTTCGACGACGGGCGCTATCTGGGACACAGGCGCCGCTCGCCGTGAGCGGGCGGCCTTTTACACGCTAAAGGAGAAACCATGCCCTTCGCTTTATGGAGCATTTTGCTGGCGGCCTTGCTGCCCTTGATCTGGGCCGGGGTGGCCAAGGCCGGTTCGCGAGTGGACAACCACAAGCCTCGGGAGGCGATGGCCCAGGCCAGCGGTTACCGGCTGCGCGCCAATTGGGCGCAGCAGAACGCCTGGGAGGCGTTCCCGACCTTCGCCGCGGCGGTGTTGGTGGCTTGGGGGATGCATGTGCCGCCGGCGTTTCTGGACGCCGCCGCCGCGGTTTTCATCGCGGCGCGGATCGCGCACGGCTTGCTGTATCTGGCCGACCGGGCGGCGCTGCGTTCCCTGTCCTGGTTGATCGGCCTGCTGACGGTGGTGGCGATTTTCTGCAAGGCCGGCGGGGTGTTCTAGCGCGGTTAGGCCTAATCCAGCCAGCCGTTGGCGCGCAGCGCGGCCTGCACCTGGTCCAGGCCCTTGGTGTGGAAGGCCTGCCAGCCGGCGCGGCGGGCGGCGTCCACGCATTCTATATTGTCGTCGAAAAAGGCGATGCGCTGCGGGGCCGCGCCCAGCTCGTCCTGCACATGGCGGTAAACCGCGTCGTCCGGCTTGCGCAGGCCGATCAGGTGGGAGGCGAACAGCCGGTCGAAGCGGTGCAGCAGATCGAATTCGCGTTCGATCTTGCCCCAGTGCAGCGCATTATTATTGCTGAGCACGGCCAGGCGGTGGCGTTCGCCTAGCCGGGCCAGCATTTCTGCCGCGCCGGGGTAGGCGCCGCGTAGCCAGCTGTCCAGTTGCGCGGTCATGTCCGCCGCGCCGATGTCCAGTCCCAAGTGCTCGGCCATCGCCGCGCTGAAGGCCTCCGGCGTGCAGGCGCCGGTGTCCAGTTCGGCGATCCACGGCGTTTCCATCCAGAAGCGCCGGGCCTGTTCCGGGTCCAGCTTGCCCTGGGAGAGCCGCACCAGCGGATCGATGCCGTTCCAGTCCACCAATACTCCGCCCAGATCGAATACCAGCACATCTACGCTTGAATGCATTGCTTAGCCTTTTGTCTAGGGCGCGAACGGCTCGCGCCTGCAGTTTAGAGAACGATGGGTTCCGGCTCCAGTTCCACGCCGAAGCGTTGACGGACTTCCGCGCGCACCTTGTCGGCCAGCGCGCGCATCTGCTCGCCGCTGGCTGCGCCGTAGTTGACCAGCACCAGAGCCTGGCGCGCGTGCACGCCGGCGTCGCCGTCGCGATGGCCTTTCAGTCCGCATTGGTCGATCAGCCAGCCGGCGGCCAGCTTGACCTTGCCGTCGGCGGCCGGATAGTGCGGCAGCGTCGGATGGCGCGCCAGCAGCGCCTGCGCCTGTTCCGCCGGCAGCACCGGATTTTTGAAGAAGCTGCCGGCGTTGCCCAGCTCGGCCGGGTTGGGCAGTTTGCTCGAGCGGATGCGGATCACCGCGTCGCTGACGTCTTGCGGCGTGGGCGCGGCAATGCCGGCGGCGTCCAGTTCTTGTTGGATGTCGCCGTAGCCGGTGCGCAGCCGCGGCGAGCGCGACAGGCGGAAACGCACGGCGGTGACCAGCAGGCGGCCGGCGGCCTCGTGCTTGAACACGCTGTCGCGATAGCCGAAGCGGCAGTCGGCCTTGCTTAGCGTCAGTTCGACGCCGCCGCGCTCTAGATCGGCGCAGACGACTTGGTGGATGTGGTCCTTGGCCTCGACGCCGTAGGCGCCGATGTTCTGGATAGGGCTGGCGCCGACGGTGCCGGGGATCAGGCTGAGGTTTTCCAGGCCATACCAGCCTTGCTCCAGGGTGTGGAGCACGAAATCGTGCCAGTTTTCGCCGGCGGCGGCCTCGACGATCACGTCCTCGCCGCTCTCCTCCAGCAGACGGACGCCGCGTAATTCCAATTTGACCACCAGGCCGGGGTAGTCGCGGGTGAACAGCAGATTGCTGCCGCCGCCCAGCCACAGCACCGGCCCGGCCCGGTAGGCCGGGCTGTCCAGCAGCGCCGGCAGCTCCGAGAGCGCGTCCAGCCGGCAGAAGTCGCGCGCGCGCGCGTCCATGCCGAAGGTGTTCAGCGATTTGAGCGGATGATGGTGGCTGAAGCTCAGGCTCATGGCGCCGGTTCCGTTTGAAGTTGTCGATGCAGGCGTCGGCGGCTTTCGCCGGCCAGGTAGCGGGTCAGGAATAGCGCGGCCACGCTCAGGCTGATCACCAGCGCGGTCCAGAAGCCGAACACGCCCATGGGTTTCTTGCTCAGCCAGTCGGTCAGGCCCAGGGTGATGCCCAGGCCCAGGCCGACGCACCAGAACGACAGGATGTGAATGATCATCGGCACCGTGGTCAGCTTGTAGCCGCGCAGGGCGCCGGAGGCGATGGTCTGGGCGGCGTCGGTCAGCTGGTAGACGGCGGCGAACAGCAGCAGGGTGGAGCCCATCGCGATCACGCGCGGGTCCGGCGTGTACATGCGCATGATGGGCTCGCGGAACAGCAGCACCATCAGCATCGCGCAGAAGGCCATGCTCAGGCCCAGCAGCAGGCCGACGCCGGAGCTGAAGCGCGCGGCGCGGTAGTCGCCGGCGCCGACGTGGTGGCCGACGCGAACCGACATCGCGGTGGCCACGCTCTGCGGCAGCATGTAGATGATGCTGGAAAAATTGAGCACGGACTGGTGAGTGGCCACCACCACGGTGCCCAGTTCGGCGATCAGCAGCGCGATGAAGGAGAACAGGCTGACTTCCACGAAAAAGGACAGGCCGATGGGCACGCCCAGCTTGAGGAAGCCGCGGTACATGCGCCAGTCCGGGCCGCGCAGCCGCTCCAGCAGCCGGAACTGGCGGAAGTTGCGATGCCAGCTGACATAGGCGAGCAGGGCCAGGCAATTGAACCAGAACACGATGCCGGTGGCCCAGCCGCAGCCGGCGCCGCCCAGCTTGGGCAGGCCGAACAGGCCGTGGATCAGGATGTAGTTGAGCGGAACGTTCAGCGCCAGCGCCAGCAAGCTGACCACCATGATGGCCTTGGGGCGGCCCAGGCTGGACGCGTAAGCGTGCAGCGCGCGGTGGGTCATCGCCGCCGGCATGCCCACGGCGGCGCCGGTGATGAAGAGCATCACCTTGTCGGTCACTTCCGGCGGCAGGTGCAGCCACAGCCGCAGCGCCGGCTCCAGCGCCATCATCATCGCCGCGCCCAAGAGGCCGATCAGCAGGCCGAACCACAGGCCCTGGCGCGCGGTGTCCTTGAATTTGTCGTGCTCGCCGGCGCCCAACTGGTGGGCCAGGATGGGATTGAGCGCGGTGACGATGCCCATCAGCGTGACGTAGAAGGTGATGAAGACGCTGGCGCCCAGAGAGACGGCGGCCAGGTCGTCGGTGCTGACGCGGCCGGCCATCACCGTATCGACGAAGGCGGTGGCCACCTGGGCGATCTGGGCGATCATCATCGGCAAGGCCAGCCGGCTGATTTGACGGGCTTCCAGCAGCACGGCCCCGCGCGGGGCGCGATTGATTTCAAACAGCATGGGAGTAGGGCGGGATGGCACGGAGAACTGGCCATTATACCGGCTGCGGGGCGGGCTTGTCTTTGTCGCGCCATGACAATGGGGCGACATGGCGTGTGCCGGGAACGCAAGGCGCTCCCGGCGGCGCGGGAGACGGGATCAGAAACGCGCGGGCGGGTCGCGGCGCAGATCGCAGCTGATCAGCAGCTCGCCGCCGAAGCGGGCGTTGATGTTGAGCGCGTCCAGCAGGGAAATGTCCCGCACGGTCAGTTGTTCGCCGTTGCGGTCCAGGTCATAGCCCAGTTCATGGGCGAAATCCGCCAGCTGCTGCAGGGCGGGGGCGTCGGCCGGCGTGAGCGGAGAGGCGCTCAGGCTGCCGCAAAGGGGGCGAGGTCTTCCCACGGCGTCGAAATTGGCAAAAGAAAAATCGGTATAGCTGTCTTGCAGGCAGTCGTACATGGCGGTTCTCCAGTCGGTTCGGTCGCGGTTCGCGCGCCGGTCCTGGGTATCGCCGGCGACGCTTTAGCAGGATTTTTGGGCGCCCTGCAAGTTGTCATTAACTCGGCGCCAGCCGCGCATGCCCGAAATGGAAACGGGGCGCGGCTCATGCATCGATCCGAAGCGACGGGTCCGCTTAACTGCCTGTACGGGTAAAACAAAACCCGCCTACGACTAAGAGCGCAAGCGGGTTGACCGTTTTAACGCTTTAGCTGGCATTTGTTAAGCGCCCGCAAGCTGTGTCAAATCGGCGCATGAACGTCAGCCTATGCCTTTGGCTTTTGGCTGTCAATCCCCTTGCGGGGCGTTCGCGGGCCAGTCGGCCAGCCAGCCGCGCCAGTGCGGCTCCGGCTGCGTGGCGACGACGGCGCGCAGGCCTTGCCTACAGGCCTGGTGGGCGCCTGAATCCAGCGCGCCCTCCACCCATTGCTGGCGCAGCCACAGCAGATGGCAGCTGGCGGCCTGGCGCGCATTGTGTTCCGCGAGCGCGCCGACGTCGCCGGCGCGGTACAGTTCCCAGCGCCGCGGGCCGTTGAGCTCGGCCTCGCCGGGCAGGCCGCACAGCCGGGCCAGTTCGCCCTGCGGGGTGGCCAGCTCCGCGTGGCCGCCGCTCAGGATCTCGCTCAGCGAGACCTGGGACGAGCTGTCCGCTCCGGCGCGCAGCTGTTCCGCCAGCGGCAGGCCCAGCACCAGCGCGCGGTGGCGCAGCACCGGCAGTTCCAGCCGCGCGCCGTCCCAGCTGACCAGCCGCGCCCGGCTGTCGCGCAGCAGGCTCAGCCAGTCCGCCAGCATCGCGGCCTCGTCGCCTGCGTCGGCGGCGAGCCCTTGGACGAGACGGGTTTGCCCATCCTGTTGCAGCACGCCGGCGATGGCGACGACGTGGTGCAAGTGGAAGGGGATGAAGTCGGTGCCGCTCTGGGCGCGACAGCGCTGCAGCACGAAATCGGCGACGTCGGCCTCCCCGATTTCGCCGTCCAGCTGGTAGAGCTGGCGGATGGCGGGCACGTTGGGAATGGTCTGGAGATGAAAGCTGAGAGTAGGGCGCACGGGAGGGGTCTTGTCGGAGTCGGCGAATCGGCAGCGATTGTATGCCTATCGCCGATGGGGGGCAATTGGCGGCCATGGGCGCTGCGATGCGGCGGGATATGGCGGCGAATTGTATTTTCTGCAAAGAATAGGGATATAATCGCCGGCTTGACTACCTACTAGTCTTGCGAATCCTGGCATTCCAAGTCGACTATCTTCTCATAATGATCCGCAAGTTTATCCGTAAAGTACTGGACCTGCCCGCCGGCATGGGCAAGCGCCGCACCAAGGCGCGCGTGATTCCTCTGCCGCAACACGGCATCCGCCGAGACCAGCTCAGCTCCGCTGCGCTGAAAGTCACCACCCGACTGCAGGAGGCCGGTTTCGCCGCCTATGTGGTGGGCGGAGCCGTGCGCGACTTGATGTTGGGCGTGTCGCCGAAGGATTTCGACGTCGCCACCAACGCGACGCCTGAGGAAGTGCACCGGGTGTTCCGCCGCTCCCGCATCATCGGCCGGCGTTTCCGCATCGTCCACGTGATGATGGGACCGGAAACCATCGAGGTGACCACTTTCCGCGGCGGTTCGGTGGACGACACCAATGAAACCGGCCGCATCATGGCCGACAACAGCTTCGGCAGCCAGGAAGAGGACGCGCACCGCCGCGACTTCACCGTCAACGCGTTGTTCTACGATCCGTCCGACGAAACCGTCATCGACTATCACCACGGCGTCAAGGACTTGCGCGCCCGCAAGCTGGTGATGATAGGCCAGCCGGCGCGCCGTTATCAGGAAGACCCGGTGCGCATGCTGCGCGCGGTGCGCCTGGCGGCCAAGCTGGGCTTCGATATCGACGAGGCCACCCGCAAGCCGATCCGCACCCACGCCCATCTGCTGAAGAAAGAGCCGCCGGCGCGCCTGTTCGACGAAATGCTCAAGCTGCTGATGTCCGGCCAAGCCTACGGCTGCCTGAAAAAGCTGCGCGAGGAAGGCATGGCGCGCGGCGTGTTCCCGCTGCTGGACGCGGTGCTGGACGATAAGGGCGACGACCTGTTCTTGAAGCTGGGCCTGGAAAGCACCGATCAGCGCATCCGCGCCGACAAGCCGGTGTCGGTGGGCTTCCTGCTGGCCACCCTGTTGTGGAAGCAGGTGCATCAGCGCTGGCAGAAGCGCCTGAACGCCGGCGACCGCGCGGTGTACGCGCTGGCGCAGGCGATTGCCGACGTGGAGTCCGAGCAGGACAACGATTTCGCCATTCCGCGCCGTTTCAGCGTGACCATGCGCGAAATCTGGATGCTGCAGTCGCGTTTCGACAGCCGCAGCGGCCAGCGCGCCTACCGTTTCCTGGAGCAGCCGCGCTTCCGCGCCGCTTACGATTTCTTCGCCCTGCGCGGAGAAGCCGGCGAGGTGGACATGAAGCTGGTGTCCTGGTGGAATGACTTCCAGCGCGCCGACGAGGACGAACGCGAGCAGCTGCTGGACATCGCCAAAGCCAGCGGCGAGCCGGACCCGGCCAAGAAACGCCGCCGCCGCCGCCCCGCCAATCGCCGCAAAGCCGCGGACGAGCCGGGCGGAGAGGCCTAAGTGGCGCAGGCCTTCATCGCGCTGGGCAGCAATCTCGAGCAGCCGGCGGCGCAGATCCGCGCCGCGCTGGCCGCGATCGCCGCCTTGCCCGACACCGCGCTGACCCGGCAGTCCGCCCTGTACCGCACCGCGCCGGTGGGCTATGCCGATCAGCCGGACTTCATCAATGCCGTGGCGGAAGTGGACACCGCGCTGGCGCCGCGCGAATTATTGCGCCGGCTGCTGGCGATAGAGGCCGAGTTCGGCCGGGTGCGCACCTTCCGCAACGCGCCGCGGGTGCTGGATCTGGATCTGCTGTATTACAGCGGCGTCGCCCTGAGCGACCAAGACCTGACCCTGCCGCATCCGCGCATGCATCTGCGCGGCTTCGTCATGATCCCGCTGGCGGAGATCGCTCCCGATCTGGCGCTGCCGGCGCTGGGCACGGCCGGCGAACTGGCCGCAGGGCTGGCCGATCAGGGCGTGGAGCGCCTCAAAACAACTAGCTAATAAGGAAGCGAGCGATGAGTCAATTGCGTTATGTCGTGGTCGAAGGGCCGATCGGCGCGGGCAAATCCTCTCTGGCGCGCCGACTGTCGGAATACTGGGGCGTGCGCCTGCTGGCGGAAGATCCCGCCGCCAACCCCTTCCTGCCGCGCTTCTACCGCAACTTGCCGGCCCACGGCCTGTCCACCCAGCTGTCCTTCATGCTGCAACGCGCCGAGATGGCCAAGAGCATGCTGGACGGCGAACTGCTGGCCAGCCCGTTGGTGTCGGACTTCCTGTTCGAAAAAGACGCGCTGTTCGCCAAGATCAATCTGGACGAGGCCGAGCTGGCGCTGTACAAGCGCCTGGCGGGGCTGGCGATGCCCGAGCATCCGGTGCCGGATCTGGTGATTTATCTGCAGGCTTCCGAAGAGAACCTGCTGAGCCGGGTGGCCGCGCGGGCGGCGGAGTACGAAATCAATTTCCCGGAAGGCTATCTGAAGCGCGTGCATCAGGCCTATAGCGAGTTTTTCCATCAGTACGAGGCCGCGCCGTTGCTGATCGTCAATACCGATCATCTGAATCTGGTCGACGGCGACGAGGACTTCGAACTGCTGATCCGCTGCATCAGCGAGGCGCGAGGCCAGCGCAACTATTTCAACAAGAGTGTCTGAGCCGCCGAGCGCTCAGAGCCGGTTTGCGATGATGCGAGCCAGGACGGGTGACGGCCTTGCGGCCGAGACGGCGGAAGGGCCCAGCCCCGTCCGCGCGTTTCGACGCCGCGCTCGCCGCGCGACCATCCTGAGGCGCAGCAGATCGTAAGCGGGCTCTAGGCGTCCCGCCGGTCGATACGGACGACTGAAACGAGGAAGAACGGGCATGAAAATTACCGTCAACACCCTGCAGAAAATGGCGCAGGAAGGGCAGAAGATCGCCATGCTGACCTGTTACGACGCCAGCTTCGCCGCCTTGCTGGAACAGGCCGGCGTGGAAATTCTGCTGGTGGGGGATTCGTTGGGCATGGTGGTGCAGGGCATAGATTCCACGCTGCCGGTGGCCGAGGAGGAAATGCTCTATCACGTGCGTTGCGTGGCGCGGGGCGCCAAGCAGGCGATGGTGCTGGGCGACATGACGTTCGGCGCCTATCAGGAAAGTCCGCAGCAGGCGTTCGCCCACGCCGCCCGCATCATCCAGGCCGGCGCGCATATGGTGAAGCTGGAGGGCGGCGCCTATATGGCCGACACCACCCGCTTCCTGGTCGAGCGCGGCGTGCCGGTGTGCGCCCACATCGGCCTGACGCCGCAGTTCGTCAACACCTTCGGCGGCTATCGGGTGCAGGGCAAGAGCGAGGAAGACGCGCGCCGCATCGTCAACGACGCCAAGGCGCACGCCGAGGCCGGCGCCAGCCTGGTGCTGATGGAGTGCGTGCCGGCCGAGCTGGCGCGCGAGATCACCGAGTCGATTTCCGTGCCCACCATAGGCATAGGCGCCGGCGTCGACGTGTCCGGCCAGGTGCTGGTGCTGCACGACATGCTGGGCGTGTATCCGGGCAAGAAGGCGCGCTTCGTCAAGGACTTCATGAATCAGGCGGGCAGCATCCAGGGCGCGGTGCAGGCCTATGTGCAGGCGGTGAAGGACAAGTCCTTCCCGGCGGCGGAACATACTTTCTGATCGGCCCGGTCCAGGACATCAAGCAATGGAAATCATTCGTACCGTGGCGCAGATGCGCGCCTGGCGTCGCCAGGCGGGCAAGCTCGCCTTCGTGCCCACCATGGGCAATCTGCATGCCGGCCATCTGGCCCTGGTCAAGGCGGCGCGCGAGCGCGCCGACAAAGTGGTGGTCAGCATCTTCGTCAATCGGCTGCAGTTCGGCCAGGGTGAAGACTTCGGCGCCTATCCGCGCACCTTCGACGCCGATTGCGACAAGCTGCGCGCCGCCGGCGTGGACGCCTTGTTCTTCCCCGAGGAACAGGAGCTGTATCCGCGCGTGCGCCAGGACTTCAACGTGGAGCCGCCGAATATCCAGAACGAGCTGTGCGGCGCCTTCCGTCCCGGCCACTTCCGCGGCGTCGCCACCGTGGTGACCAAGTTGTTCAACATCGTGCAGCCGGACCTGGCCTGTTTCGGCAAGAAGGATTTCCAGCAGCTGCACGTGATCCGCGCGATGGTGGAGGATTTGAACTCGCCGATCGAGATTGT
Organism: Chromobacterium sp. S0633; assembly: GCF_024158805.1. Taxonomy (NCBI): domain Bacteria; kingdom Pseudomonadati; phylum Pseudomonadota; class Betaproteobacteria; order Neisseriales; family Chromobacteriaceae; genus Chromobacterium; species Chromobacterium sp. S0633. The sequence continues at coordinate 106,482 of NZ_JAMZGH010000007.1, forward strand.
GCCGGTGGACACCGGCCGCGCCGACGACGGCCTGGCGCTGTCCTCGCGCAACGGCTATCTGAGCGCGGAAGAGCGCGCCGAGGCGCCGCGCCTGTATCGCAATCTGACGCAGGTGCGACAGCGGCTGCAGGACGGCGACAATGATTACGCGGCGCTGGAGCAGGGCGCGCGCGACGATCTGGCCCAAGCCGGCTGGACCGTGGATTACGTGGAAATTCGCCAGGCCGACACCCTGGCGGTGGCGCACGCCGGCGAAAAACGCCTGGTGGTGCTGGCGGCCGCCCGACTGGGGCGCACCCGCCTGATCGACAACATCGAAGTGTTCCGCTGATCAGCGGACGAAGGATGCAATCATGCAGCGCAATATGCTCAAATCCAAGCTTCACCGGGTAACCACCACGCACAGCGAGTTGCACTATATCGGCTCCTGCGCCATCGACGAGAACCTGCTGGAAGCGGCCGACATTCTGGAATATGAAGAAGTGCAGATCTGGAACGTCACCAACGGCGAGCGCTTCGCCACTTACGCGATCAAGGCCGAGCGCGGCTCCGGCACCATCTCGGTCAACGGCTCCGCCGCGCGCCGCGCCGCGCCGGGGGATTTGCTGATCATCGCGTCTTTCGCCCAGTACGAGGCCGCCGAGCTGAAGGATCACCAGCCCAAGCTGGTGTTCGTGGACGCCGGCAACCAGATGACCGAGGTCAAGGGCGCGACCCCGACGCAGGCGGCCTGATCCGCTTCCGGTTTCGCCAGCCAGCGGCCGCCTTAGGGCGGCCGTTGTTTTTTTGTTGCAGCACAGCATCCATTCCGGGGCCGGAGCCGGTTTATTTCGGCTTGGCGCTTGGCGCTGGCGCGGGCGGTGAATCATATTTAAAAAGCGGCGTTGTCTGGCTGCCGGCTTGAGCCGGCCCGGCAACCGCTTCCTGATCCATCGTCAATCCAGCAGCGAGGGAGGCATCATGAGCGCAGGCCAGAATCTGACCGGGGGCTGCTTATGCGGCGCAGTGCGTTACCGTTTGCGCGCCGAGCCTTACGATGTGGTGCATTGCCATTGCAAAAGCTGTCGTCGCGCCAGCGGCGCGGCCTTCGTCACCTGGTTCACCGTACGCGTGGCCGATCTGGACTGGCGCGGGGAAAAGCCGGTGCTGTATCACTCCTCGGCCGCGGTCAGCCGCGGTTTCTGCCCGCATTGCGGCTCCACCCTGACGTATCGCCATGAGTCGGACCCGGAGGAGCTCGACATCACCGTGTCCTCGCTGGACCACCCGGAGCGGGTGGCGCCGGCCGGCCATATCTGGTGGGAACAGCATCTGCCCTGGGGCAGCCCCGCCGCGCAACAGGAATTGCCTGTCTATCAACGCAGCGAGGCCTGAGGCGCGGTCACTTGGTTTGATGCAGCGCGCCGGGGGAGACCACCACGCCGTCTTCGTCGGCGTACAGCCAGTGGCCGGGGCTGAAACGCGTCTGGCCGAACTCCACGCTCAGGTTGCGCTGGCCTTCGCCGCGCTTCACCGATTTGCGCGGGTGGGTGCCCAGCGCGCGTATGCCCAGCGCCAGCTTGTTCAGGGCGGCGGAGTCGCGGATGCAGCCGTTGATCACCACGCCGGCCCAGCCGTTGGCCACCGCCAGCACGCCCAATTGGTCGCCCAGCAGCGCGCAGCGCAGCGAGCCGCCGCCGTCCACCACTAAGACCTTGCCGGCGCCGTGCTGACTCAGCGCCTCCCGCACCAGGCTGTTGTCCTCGAACAGCTTCAGGGTTTCGATGCGGCCGAAAAATCGGGCCTGGCCGCCGTAGCGTTGCAGCGAGGGCGTCAATACCTGCAATTGTTCGTCGAACTGATCGCATAGATCGGCGGTGTGAAAGTCCATGGCGGCTCTCCTGTGGCGGACGCGAAAGCTCAATCCTAACAGCGCGGGCGGTATGCCATCAAAATGAAAAAGCCGCCTGACGGCGGCTTTGGGCAATGCGGGTCGAGACGACGCTTATTCCAGCCGCAAGGGCACGAACAACACGGCCTCGTTGCGGCGCACCAACAAGGCGATATGGCCCTTGGCGCTGGCCAGCGCTTTTTCGAAGTTGGCGATGGTGGAGACTTCCACCTGGTTCAAGCCCAGGATCACGTCGCCGGCCTGCAGGCCGGAACGAGCGGCCGGACCTTGCGCCTTCTGGATCAGCAGGCCGCCGCGCACGCCCAGCTCCGAGCGCTGGTTCGGCGTCAGCTCGCTGAGCGTCAGACCCAGTTTGCCGAACTGGAAGCCTTGCGGCGAGCTTTCTTCCTGAGACTGCTGCGCGCTCGGCGCTTCCTGCGCCAGTTCCGCCAGCGTGGCTTCCAGATCCTTTTCCACGCCCTTGCGCCACACCGTCAGCTTGATCTTGGTGCCCGGCTGCAGCGAGCCGACCAGCACCGGCAGATCCTTGGAGCTTTCTATGGACTTGCCGTCCAGTTTCAGGATGATGTCGCCGGCCTGCAGGCCGGCGCGAGCGGCCGGTCCCTTGGGATCGACGCGCACCACCAGCGCGCCGCTGGGGCGCTGCAGACCGAAGGACTGCGCCAGCTCCTGAGTCACTTCCTGGATATTGATGCCTAGCTGGCCGCGGCTGACCTTGCCCTTGGCCTTGAGCTGGTCGACCACGCTCATTGCCAAATCGATGGGGATGGCGAAGGAGATGCCCATGAAGCCGCCGGAACGGCTGTAGATCTGCGAGTTGATGCCCACCACTTCGCCGCGCAGATTGAACAGCGGACCGCCGGAGTTGCCGGGGTTGATCGCCACGTCGGTCTGGATGAAGGGGACGAAGTTTTCGTCCGGCAGGCTGCGGCCTTTGGCCGAGACGATGCCGGCGGTGACGGTGTTGTCGAAGCCGAAGGGCGCGCCGATGGCGGCCACCCATTCTCCGACTTTCAAGTCCGCCGGGCTGCCGATCTTGACCACCGGCAGATCCGCCGCCGCCACTTTCAGCAGCGCCACGTCGGTGCGCTTGTCCACGCCGACCAGCTTGGCGCGCAGTTCGCGCTTGTCGGTCAGCATCACCTTGACCTGCTGGCTGTCCGCCACCACATGGGCGTTGGTCAGGATGTAGCCGTCGGCGCTGATGATGAAGCCGGAGCCGAAGGAGACGCTTTCTTCCTGCGGCTGTTCGCGCTGAGGCGGATGATTGGGGATGAAGCGGCGGAAGAAGTCGTACAGCGGATCGTCTTCCGGCACCGGAATCGGCAGATTGCTGGGTTGGGAGGCCCCGCTGTCTTCGCGGCTGGCCTGGATATTCACCACCGCCGGTCCGTCGCGGCTGACCAATTGAGTGAAGTCCGGCAGCAACATGGCGACGCGGCCATCCTGTTGCGCGGGAATGGCGACCGGCGCGGGCTGGGAGTTGCCTTTGAAGAAGCGCTCGACCTTGTCGCAGCCGGACAGCAACGAGGCTGCGAGCAAGGCGCCAACCAGGGTGCGCAGATACGTTGTCACAGGCTATCCTTTTAGGTTGATGTCTATGCGGAAAATAAGGGCGGAACCGGAGTTTTTCCAGTATTTGATTCAGTTGTCTTTAATCATAACGGTTTTTGCCGGATATTCGCAGAGGTCGGCAATGACGCAGCGCTCGCATTCCGGTTTTCTGGCTTTGCAGACATAGCGTCCGAGCAGGATCAGCCAGTGATGCGCATCGACTTTGAATTCGTCAGGGATGTATTTTACCAGTTTATCCTCGACTTCTCGCACGTCTTTGCCGGGCGCGATCCGGGTGCGGTTGGACACCCGGAAAATATGGGTGTCCACCGCGATGGTGGGCTGGCCGAAGGCGGTGTTGAGCACCACATTGGCCGTTTTGCGGCCGACGCCGGGCAGCGCTTCCAGCGCCTCGCGGGTTTGCGGCACTTCGCCGCCGTGCTTTTCCAGCAGCAGGTGACAGGTGGCGATCACGTTCCTGGCCTTGGTCTTGTACAAGCCTATGGTCTTGATGAAGTTGGCCAGCGATTCCTCGCCCAGCGCCAGCATGGCCGCCGGCGTATTGGCCACCGGATAGAGCCGGCGCGTGGCCTTGTTGACGCCGACGTCGGTGGCCTGAGCCGACAACAGCACCGAGATCAGCAGTTCGAACGGGCTGCTGTATTCCAGCTCGGTGGTGGGATGTGGATTGGCGTCGCGCAGGCGGGTGAAGATTTCTTTGCGTTTGACGGCGTTCACGGCTTGTCCTTGTCTGCTTGTTCGCGGGCGGCGCGCATGGCGGCGGCGCGCTCCATCGCCTTGCGGATCAATTCGTTCTTGTCGGCCGCCGACGCGGGCGCGGCGGAAACGGCCGGCGCGGCGGCGGGGGAGGCCGGCGCCGCGTTCACCGCCGCGCGCTCGGCCAGGCGTCTGGCCTTGTCCGCCTGATCGCGCGCCTTGCGCGCCTGCCGCCGTTCATAACGGACGCGGGCCTGGGCGGCGCGGGCCATGAGCCGCTCGCGCTCGCCGTCGGCCGGGTCGGCCACCGGCTCCAGGTCGATGCAGTCCACCGGACAGGGCGCCAGGCACAGTTCGCAGCCGGTGCATTCGGCGGCGATGACGGTGTGCATCTGCTTGGCGGCGCCGACGATGGCGTCCACCGGACAGGCCTGGATGCACAGGGTACAGCCGATGCAACTGTCTTCGCGTATCACGGCCAGCGCGCGCGGCTTGGGCTGCGGGCCGTCGGCGGCGAAGGGAATGATGTCCCGGCCCAGCAGTTCCGCCAGCGCCCGGATGCCGTCGTCGCCGCCCGGCGGGCAGCGGTTGATCGGATCGCGGCCTTCCGCCAGCGCCTCCGCATACGGGCGGCAGCCGGCGTGGCTGCATTGTCCGCACTGGGTCTGGGGCAGTAGGGCGTCTATCCTTTCGACGAGTGTGATCACGGGCATGCTGTGGGATTCCGCTTCAAAAACCGCTAATTATCGACGCTAGGGGCCGCGGCTTCAACTCCCGGCGCGGACTAGGCTTCGGGAGGTCCTTGCCGGCGCGCGCGCTTGAAGCGGGGAATCCGGCGTCGCCGGGGGCGCGGCGCGCGATTTTCGTAAAAAACAAAGCGGCGGGGCTTGGAGCGGCGCGCGGGTGCGCTATGGTGAAAATACTCACTTTTCCGGACCGCCCGCCATGAAAATCGCTCACAAAGCCGGCCTGATTTCCGCGCTGGTGCTGGCCGTGACCTTGTCGACCCTGTCCTGGATGCAATACCTGAGCGTTGCGGACAGCATACGCGCGGGCAAAGAGCAGGAAGTGACCCAGACCAGCCAGGTGCTGGCCGAGCAGATCGCCAATTGGCTGAACGGCAAGCTGGCTCAGATCCAGCTGATGTCGGAGACCATAGACGCCGGTTTCAGCAACGAGCGCATTTTGGAGGTTTTCCAGCGGCCCATGCTCAAGAACGAGTTCAAGCTGGTGTTCGGCGGCTTGGACAGCGACGGCAAGAGAATCTCCAACGATCCGTCCTGGAATCCCCCGCCCACCTGGGACGCCCGCAAGCGGCCATGGTATCCGGTGGCCAAGGCGGCCGCCGGCGTCGGCCTGACCGATCCCTATCCCGACGCCGCGTCCGGCGAGATCCTGATTTCGGCGGTGGCCAAGCTGACCGACAAGGGCGCGTTCAAAGGCGCTTTCGGCGGCGACCTCAGCCTGAAGTCGGTTTCGGACGCGCTGAACACCGCCACCTTCAACGGCGCGGGCTACGCCTTCCTGTTGTCCGCCGACGGCAAAATCATCAGCCACCCGGACGCCAAGCTGAACGGCAAGAGCGTTGCGGAGTTGTTCGGCGGGAAAGCGCCGGCCCTGGACGGCAAGGTGCAGGAGGTGGAGGTCAACGAGCAGCGCCTGATGGTGGCGTTTCAGCCGCTGTCGCATCTGCAGCCGGCCAAGTGGCTGGTGGGCGTGGTGCTGGACGAGGGCAAGGTGATGGCCGAGGCCAAGCAGATAGGCTGGCGCGGCTTTTGGGGCGCGGTGATAGGCGTGCTGCTGAGCATGGTCATCCTCAGCACCCTGATGCAGCAGATCCTGCGGCGCCCCTTGCAGCAGCTCAAGCAGTCGCTGACCGAGCTCAACAGCGGCAACGGCGATCTGACGCGGCGCATAGACGAAAGCTCCCGCGACGAATTCGGGGAGGTGGCGAAGGAGTTGAACCGCTTCATCGCTTATCTGCAGCGGCTGATCGGCGATATCCGTCAGATTTCCACGCGCGTCCACCATGGCGCCGAGCAAAGCGCGGAAGAGGCGCAGCAGAGCAGCGGCGAGGCCAGCCGTCTGCAAAGAGAGCTGGAGCAACTGGTGGCGTCCATCGGCCAGATGGCGGAGGCGTCCGGCGAAATGACGTCCAACGCCGGCGCGGTGGCCGAGGCCGCACGGCAGGCGCACGAGGAGACCGGCAGCCGGATGGCGCTGGTGACGCAGTCCAGCCAGGCGATACGGCGTTTGGCCGACACCCTGGAGCAGACCTCGCTGTCCATGAACGAACTGGCCGAATTCAGCAAGAACATCGAATCCATCGTCAGAGTGATCACTGGGGTGGCCGAGCAGACCAATCTGCTGGCGCTGAACGCCGCGATCGAAGCGGCGCGGGCGGGGGAAATGGGACGCGGCTTCGCCGTGGTGGCGGACGAGGTGCGCAAGCTGGCTTCGCAAACCCAGGAGGCGACGCAGGAAATCCGCAGCATGATTGAGCAACTGCAGCGCGGCGTGAACGAGGCCCGGGACAAGATGGATGAAAGCCGCGATTGCGCCAGCAACACGGTGAAGGACGCCGAGCAGATCAGCGAGATGCTGACGCGCATCCGGGACGTGATCTCCGACATCAACGCCAAGAACAGCGACATCGCCGGCGCGGTGAGCCGCCAAAGCCAGATGACGCGGGACATCAACGACAGCGCGGGCAGCATTCAGCACATCGGCCAGCGTGTAAGCGACGCGGCGCAAGTGCAGTTGCGGCATTGCCAGGGCACCGCCGCCGACGTGGCCGAACAGGACGAGATGATCTCGCGCTTCCGGCTGGAGTAGCGCTGGGACGGATAGGCGGGAGGCATGAAAAAGCCGGAGCCGCATGGCGGCCCCGGCGCGGCGAATCCGGCGTTTATAGCGGCTGTTGCAGCTGTTGCAGGATTTGCGGGTTTTCCAGCGTGGACACGTCCTGGGTGATTTCCTCGCCCTTGGCGATGGAACGCAGCAGGCGGCGCATGATCTTGCCGGAGCGGGTCTTGGGCAGGTTCTCGCCGAAACGGATATCGTCCGGCTGGGCGATCTTGCCGATTTCGTGCGCCACCCAGTTTTTCAGCTCGGCCGCCACTTTCTTGGCTTCCTCGCCCTGAGGGCGAGCGCCCTTGAGCACCACGAAGGCCACCACCGCCTCGCCCTTGACCTCGTGCGGCTTGCCGACCACGGCGGCCTCCGCCACCAGCGGATTGGCCACCAGCGCGGATTCTATCTCCATGGTGCCCAGGCGGTGGCCGGACACGTTCAGCACGTCGTCGATGCGGCCCATGATCCAGAAATAGCCGTTCTCGTCGCGGTTGGCGGAGTCGCCGGCCAGATAGTATTGGCCGTTGAACTCTTCCGGGAAATAGGTTTTCTTGAAGCGTTCCGGATCGTTCCAGATGGTGCGCACCAGGCTGGGGAAGGGCTTCTTGATCACCAGGAAGCCGCCGCGGCCCGGGTCCACCTGAGCGCCGGACTCATCGACGATGTCGGCCATGATGCCCGGCAGCGGCAGCGTGCACGAGCCGGGTTTGGTGGCCACCGCGCCCGGCAGCGGCGAGATCTGGATGGAGCCGGTCTCGGTCTGCCACCAGGTGTCGACAATCGGGCAGCGGCCGCCGCCCACGGTTTCGTGATACCAGATCCAGGCCTCGGGGTTGATCGGCTCGCCCACGGTGCCGAGCAGGCGCAGGCTGGACAGATCGTGCTGCTTGGGCAGGTCCGCGCCCAGCTTGATCAGCGAGCGGATGGCGGTGGGCGCGGTATAGAAAATGCTGACCTTGTGCTGTTCTATCATGCGCCAGAAGCGGGAGGCGTCCGGATAAGTGGGCACGCCCTCGAAGATGACCTGGGTGGCGCCGTTGGCCAGCGGGCCGTAGCAGATATAGCTGTGGCCGGTGATCCAGCCCACGTCGGCGGTGCACCAGAACACGTCGTTGGGCTTGTAGTCGAACACCCAGCGGAAACTGTTGGCCGCGCCCAGCAGATAGCCGGCGCTGCTGTGCTGGATGCCCTTGGGTTTGCCGGTGGAGCCGGAGGTGTAGAGGATGAACAGCGGATCCTCGGCGTTCATCCACTCCGGTTCGCATTGTTCCGGCTGGCCGCTGACCAATTGATGCCACCACACGTCGCGGCCCTCGCTCCAGGCCACCTCGTTCTGGGTGCGCTGGTAGGCGACCACGTGTTTGACGCTGTCGCAGCCGTCCATCGCCAGCGCTTCGTCCACCGTGGCCTTCAGCGGCACGCTCTTGCCGCCGCGCAGGCCTTCGTTGGCGGTGATCACCAGCTTGGCGCCGGCGTCCTGGACGCGGTCGCGCACCGCGCCGGCGGAAAAGCCGCCGAACACCACGGAGTGGATGGCGCCGATGCGGGCGCAGGCCTGCATCGCCACGACGGCCTCGATCACCATCGGCATGTAAATCACCACGCGATCGCCCTTGCTCACGCCCAGGCTCTTCAGGCCGTTGGCGAACTGGCAGACGCGGCGGTGCAGCTCGGCGTAAGTGACGCGGGTGACCGCGCCGTCGTCGGCTTCGAAAATCAGCGCGATGCGGTTGGCGTTGACCGCCAGGTGGCGGTCCAGGCAGTTGTAGGAAACATTGAGCACGCCGTCGTCGAACCACTTGAAGAACGGCGCCTGGCTATCGTCCAGCACGCGGGTGAACGGTTTTTTCCAGGAGATCTGATCGCGCGCCAGATCGCCCCAGAACGACAGGTAATCGGCGTCCGCCTGCTCGCACAGCGTGTGGTACGCCTCGATGCCGGAGATCGTCGCCTTTTGGCGGAAATCGTCGGAAGGCGGAAAGCTGCGGGTTTCCTTGAGGACGGATTCTAGCGTGGACATAAACTTCTCCTGGATTAACGGTGTAGCGATGCCGCCGCTCCGGAACCGCTGGAGCGGCGCGGTGGGTTGTAAAGGCAGGCCGACATCCTCGGCCCGGCCTTATGTCATTGTCAATGTTTGGAGGCGCCGGACGCGCCGATGCCGGTCATCGCGCGCACGAACTGGGCTTCGAACTTGGCTTTTTCCTCGTCGGCCTGGCGGGACTTGTCCAGCACCGAGATCAGCCAGGTGGAAACGAAGGCCAGAGTCATCGAGAAGATGGCCGGGTTCTTGTACGGGAACACCGCGTGCTCGTGCTTGAGCACCTCCACCCAGACCGTCGGGCCCAGCACGATCAGCACTACCGCCGACAACAGGCCGATGAAGCCGCCGATCACCGCGCCGCGCGTGGTCAGCCCCTTCCAGAACATGGAGAGGAACAGCACCGGGAAGTTGGCCGAGGCGGCGATGGAGAAGGCCAGGCCCACCATGAAGGCGATGTTCTGCTTTTCGAACACCAGACCCAGCACGATGGCCACCACGCCCAACACCACGGTGGTGATCTTGGACACGCGGATCTCGTCGGCCTCGTTGGCCTTGCCCTTCTTGATCACGCTGGCGTACAGATCGTGCGACACCGCCGACGCGCCGGACAGCGCCAGGCCGGCCACCACCGCCAGGATGGTGGCGAAGGCCACCGCGGAGATGAAGCCCAGGAACATGTCGCCGCCCACGGCCTCGGCCAGGTGCACCGCCGCCATATTGTTGCCGCCGATCAGCTGGGTGACGGATTTGCCGTTCTTGACCACGGTTTCCATCATGCCCGGCTGGTTCAGCACCAGCATGATGGCGCCGAAGCCGATGATGAAGGTGAGGATGTAGAAATAGCCGATGAAGCCGGTGGCGAAGAACACCGATTTGCGCGCTTCCTTGGCGTCGGACACGGTGAAGAAGCGCATCAGGATGTGCGGCAGGCCGGCGGTGCCGAACATCAGCGCCAGGCCCAGTGAAATGGAGTCGATCGGATCGGCCTTGCCCGGCGCCATGATGGCGACGCCCTTGCTATGCGCGGCCACCGCTTTTTCAAACATGACTTCCGGGCTGAAACCCACGGTGGCCAGCACCATGATGGCCATGAAGGTGGCGCCGGAGAGCAGCAGCACCGCCTTGATGATTTGCACCCAGGTGGTGGCCAGCATGCCGCCGAACAGCACGTAGCACACCATCAGCACGCCCACCATCAACACCGCCGAGCTATAGCTCATGCCGAACAAGAGCTGGATCAGCTTGCCGGCGCCCACCATCTGCGCAATCAGGTAGATGGCGACCACCACCAGGGTGGAGGTGGCGGCGAAGCTGCGCACCGGCGTCTGTTGCAAGCGGTAGGAGGCGACGTCGGCGAAAGTGTATTTGCCCAGATTGCGCAGGCGTTCCGCCACCAGGAACAGGATGACGGGCCAGCCCACCAGGAAGCCCATCGAATAGATCAGGCCGTCGTAGCCTTTTTCGAACACCATCGCGGAAATGCCGAGGAAGGACGCGGCGGACATATAGTCGCCGGCGATGGCGAGACCATTCTGGAAACCGGTGATGCCGCCGCCGGCCGCGTAAAAGTCGCTGGCGGACTTGGTGCGGCGCGCGGCCCAATACGTGACGCCCAGAGTGAAGGCCACGAAGAGCAGGAACATGATGATGGCGTGCCAGTTGGTGGCCTGTTGCTTGACATCGCCCTCAATGGCCCCGGCCGCCATGGCCAAGGAGGGCAGCAGAAGGCCGGAGACGCAGGCCAGTTGCAAGACGCGTTGCTTCATTGTTTGGACTCCTCGACGATTTGCTGGTTGAGCAGATCGAACTCGGTGTTGGCGCGGCGCACATAGATGCCGGTCAGCGCGAAGGCCGAGACGATGATCAGCACGCCGATGGGAATGCCCACCGTCATGGTGGCGCCCGCGCTGACGGGATGGCCCAGCGTGGCCGGCGAGAACGCCAGCACCAGGATGAAGCCGTAGTAGATGACCAGCATGACTAGGGTGAGCTGCCAACCCAGGCTGGTTTTCTTGTGCACCAGTTCCTTGAATTTGGGGTTGGACTGCACTTTCTTGAGTATGTCCTCGTTCATTGCATCCTCCTTTGTGGTCGCGACTTGGGTTGTCGCTGCTGAAAACATAAGGGAGGTGACGGAGGCGAATCTAATCGCTTTTTTTGATGCGGAAAATTATTCAGGCCGATGATGCGGTGCAAAAAACAAATAAAATCAATAACTTGAATTAGAATTTTTGCTCTTAATTCGGTAGCGAAATAGGGCTGATCGAACCAAAAAATCCAGGCCCGGACTGGGCGTCGCCGTCGCGGCGCGCCTTGCCGCAAATGCTTGGTGGGGCCGGCGGCGGGGCATAAAGCGCTTGTTATTTAGCCGGCATTGCGCCGAAAATGGCTCGCACAAGAGAAAACCATCATCGGCCGGGCTTAGCTCAGGCCGCCGCATCCGCCGCAGACCCGCCATCATGCCGCCCATGCCTGCCGCGTACGGCGATCCGGCCCGCCGCCAAGCATCCAAGTCAGGGGAGAACATGGAAATCTATCAGTTGCGCACCTTTGTCACCGTCGCCCAGCAAGGGCACCTGACACAGGCCGCCGAATTGCTGCACCTGTCGCAGCCGGCGGTCACCGCGCAAATCAAGGCCCTGGAAGAAGAAGTGGGCATGCAATTGTTCGAACGCAGCGCGGGCGGGGTGTCGCTGACCCGGACCGGCCAGGAATTGTTGCCGCAAGCGCAGGCGATACTGGGCGCGGCCAGTGGCATCATCAACCACGCGCGGCAATTGAAGGGCCAGTTGTCAGGCAAGGCGCGGATAGGCGTCACCCTGACGCCGGACACCTTGAAGATCGGACCCTGGGTGGCGGGCCTGGTGGAGCGTTATCCCTTGCTGGACATCCAATTGCGCCACGGCGTCACCGTGGACGTGCTAAACCTGGTGCGCAAGAAAGAACTGGACGCCGGCTTCTATCTGGGCAAAAACCCCTATGTGAACGTCTCCACCGTCAAGCTGGCGGAATTGCCGTTCCGCATCGTCCTGCCCGCCGGCTGGGCGTCGCGTTTGGCCGGCGGCGGCTTGAGGGAATTGGGCAAATTGCCGTGGATAGGCATTTCGCAGTTTTCCAGTCTTTCCAAAATCACCGCGGAGTTGTGGCGAGAACTCAACATTTCGCCTAAGAAGGTAGCGGAGTGCGATCATCTCGACGCCATCCTTGAATTGGTGGCCTCCGGGGTGGGGGTGGCGCTGGCGCGGGAAGAGGCGGCGCAGGCCTGGCAAGACGCCGGCAGGTTGACAGTGCTGCCGGATGTGCGCAAATTGGCCGAGTTGCAATTCGTCTACCCGGCGGACCGGGCGGGCGATCCCGTGTTGGAAACCTTGTTGCAAGAATTGCTGCAGGTGTGGCGTTTGCCCGCCGTTGCGGCTTAGAACCTGCTTGTGATCCGCTGCGCGTCTTCAGGGCCGCGGCGCCTTCCTTGCAAGCAGGCGCTTAGGGCGGCTGCCGCGAGACGAGGCGGCCCGCCGGGTTTGATCGAGGAGTGGCAATGACCCGTAGTTGGTTGATCGGCGCGATGGAGAGTTACCGCAGCGCAGTGGAGCGCGGCCAGCAGCGCATGCTGGACGCCCAGCACGAGGCCTGTATCGTCTGGTGGTCGGCTTTTGCGCCGGCGTATCCGATGTCCCAGGGCGATTTGGAGCGCAGGCTGGACGACACCCTGTTGGTGGGCGCCAATCTGGTGCAGGCGCAAGCGGATACTCAGCGCGATTGGATGTTGCTGACCGAGCGTTGGCTGTCCGAGATGAACCGCGACGTGCAGGCCAGGCTGGACGCCGCCAGCGACGACGCGCCCTCGCTGCACCCGCTGTGTCGCGCCTGGCAGGTGGGCAGCCTGTCCGGCACCGCCTTGTCCAAGGTTTCCCGCCAAGTGGGACATTTCGCCGCCACCAGCCTGTCGTCCACGCCCTTGCGCGCCGCTTGCGACGCCAGGCGGGTGTGGAAGCGACAACGCTCCTGATTCTCTTTCCCATAACACTAGCGCACGCCATGCCTCGATATTCATCGAGGCATTTTGTTTTTATATCGAGTGGGGCGCTGTCTGATTTGAAGCCGGGACTGCATGGAGTGCGTGGCCTGGCTGTATTTGGTTTGATTTTTAATATTAATTAGAGTTTTATTTAAGAATTTAATTTTTTAATTTATAGGACGTTTTGTTGGTTTATTGCTTTGTTTTTCAATTGAAAATTTAGAGCGGGTTTTCAGGTATATTCAAGCGGTATCAGTGGTGGAACCTGTTCAAAGCTTTGCGAAGCGCGGCAGACATTGAAACGCTTCGTGAAATTTGGGCGGCGCCGATTTTCAAGGAGCGGGCGATGGCGGCGGAAATGCGCGGCGTATTTAAAACATACCGGATGGACCAAGTGGAAGTGCCGGCTTTGCACAATGTGGAATTGAAAGTGGCCGCCGCCCGATTCACTGTTTTGGCCGGGCCGTCCGGCAGCGGGAAAAGCACGATCTTGCATTTGCTGGGGGGCGTGGACAGTCCCGACCGCGGCGAGGTCGTCGTCGCCGGGCAGAGCATGGCGGCCTTGAGCGACGACGCGCTTAGCGATTTTCGCGCTCGCCACCTGGGCTTTGTGTTTCAAAGCTTCAATTTGCTGCCGGTGCTGTCCGCGCTGGAAAACGTGGAATATCCGCTGCGGCTGCAGGGCGCGCCGGCGGCGCGGCGCAAAGCGCGGGCGCTGGAGATGTTGGCGGCGGTGGGCTTGGCGGACAAGGCGGCGCACCGGCCCGGCCAGTTGTCCGGCGGCCAGCGCCAGCGGGTGGCGATTGCGCGCGCGCTGGTGCACGAGCCGGCGCTGGTGTTGGCCGACGAGCCCACCGCCAATCTGGACAGCGGCACCGGCGCCGCCATCCTGGCGCTGCTCAGGCAGTTGCAGCGCGAGCGCGGCGTGGCGGTGGTGTTCTCCTCGCATGATCCGCTGGTGATCGCGGCGGCGGACGAGCGTTATCGGGTCAGCGACGGCCGGGTCCGCGCGCTGGCTGCCGGGGAGGCGCCGGCATGAATGTTCTGCAACTGGCCTGGCGCAATCTATTGCGCAATCGCCGCCGCACCTGGGCAAGCGCTTTGACCATGGCGGTGGGCATGGCGGGCGTGCTGTTGTTCGGCGGCTATCAGCGCGCGGTCCAGTACGGGCTGGAAACGGCTTTTGTCCGCAAGCTCGGCCATTTGCAGGTGCAGCATCGCGATTATCTGCAATACGGCAGCGGCAACCCGGCTGCTTACGGCATCCGCGACTACCGGCGCATCCAGCGCGAGATCGAGTCGGACCCGGAACTGAAGGACATGTTGGCGGCCGTTACGCCGACCTTGACGCTAGGCGCCATCGCCGGCCATTACGCCAGCGGCACGTCGCGCACGGTGCTGGCGCAAGGCAGCGAGCCCGAAGGCCAGAACCGCTTGCTGCGCTGGGACGCGCGCGGTTTGCGCCAGGCGGCCAAGCCGATGGCCTTGACCGGCAGCGACGCCAACGCCGCGGTGCTGGGCGGCGGCGTTGCCAAGACTCTGGGGCTGTGCCTGTCCGACGGCGACCGGGCTTGCGCGGCGGCGGCGGCGGAAGGCGAGGGGCTGCCGCCGGACCTGGCGGCCTTGACCGGGCCGGCGCGCGCGGCGGACGGCAAGCGGATCGAACTGTTGACGGCCACCGCCGCCGGCGCACCCAACGTCGCCCGCTTGCGGGTGTTGGGCGTGGAGCGGCAAGGCGCCCGTGAATGGGACGACGTTTATGTGGGCCTGCATCTGTCGCAGGCGCAACGGCTGCTGTACGGCGAGGGAGAGCCGATGGCGACGGCGATCTTGCTGCAGCTGAAGAGCAGCGGGCAGATCGAGGCCGCGCGCCGGCGGCTGCAGCAGCTGTTTCAAGCCGGTTTGAGCGCGCAACCGCTGGCGGCCCACGATTTCGCCGCGCTGCAGCCGCTGTACGAGCGCATCGTCGACATGTTCGGCGCCATTTTCGGCTTCATGGCGGCGCTGATCGCCAGCGTGACGCTGTTCACCACTGGCAACACCATGAATATGGCGGTGATGGAGCGCACCCGTGAAATCGGCGCGCTGCGCTCCATCGGTTTGAGACGCGGCGGCGTCCAGCGGCTGTTCTTGTGCGAGGGCGCCCTGCTGGGCGTCATCGGCGGTTTGGGCGGCCTGCTGCTGTCGCTGGGCCTGGCCTGGCTGATCAACCGAGCCGGCCTGAGCTGGCTGCCTCCGGGCGTGGTGGATCCCAGCCCCATCCTGATCCGGGTCTGGGGCGAGACGCCGCTGCTGGCTTCGTGCATGGGCGGTTTGATGGCGGTGGCGCTGTTGTCGTCGTGGTGGCCGTCGCGCCGGGCGGCGCGCTGGAACATCGTCGACGCCTTGAGGCAGGCCTGAATCGGCATGGCGGATGAGGGAAGGGAGCGGAAAATGAAGCGCGCGCGCATATTGGGCTTGGTTTTGCTGGGCTGGCCGGGTTTGGCCTGGTCCGCGCCGGACGCGCAGCAGATACTGGCCTGGAGCGACGAGGTGCGCAATCCGGGCAAGTCTTTCAGCCTGAAGGTCGATCTGCTCAGCTATAAGCAAGGCAAGCCTAGCGAAGCCAGTTCGCTGGTGTTGTATTCGCGGGCCGATCCGCGGCGCGGCCAGTTTCGCAGCCTGTTGCGCTTTGTCAGCCCCAGCCGCGACGCGGGCAAGCTGACCTTGAAAAGCGGCAAGGATTTATGGGTGTTCGACCCGGCGAGCCAGGCCAGCGTGCCGATTTCGCCGCAGCAACGGCTGCTGGGCCAGGCGGCCAACGGCGACGTGGTGACGGTGAACTGGACCCTGGACTATCGGGCCACTCTCGCGGCGGAGGAAACGGTGATGGACGGCGACCGCCAGCCGCGCGCCAGCTACAAGCTGCGGCTGAGCGCGAGGCGGCCGGACGTGACTTACCACGCCATCGAGCTGTGGGTGGATCGCGACGGTTACCGCAGCCGCAAGGCGCAGTTCTACGCCGCCAGCGGCGAGTTGCTGAAAACGGCTTATTACCGCGGCTACCGCCAGGCCCTGGGCCGGGACCGCCCCACTGAGACCGTCATCATCGACGGCCTCAATCCGCAGTGGGTAACCGTGATGCGCAAGAGCGGCTTCGCTTGGCGCGAGGTGCCCGAGGCCTGGCTGCAGCGGGATTATCTGCCGCGGTTCCGGGTGGAGTGAGTGGCTGCGGCGGTCCGCTCAAATCCGCAACAAGGCGTCGCTGTCCTCCGCGTCCATGGTGTGCGGCTCGCCCACCAGCAGCGGATCGGCCGCTCGGGCGACGCGCGCGTCCTTGTCCGGGTAGTCCAGCCGGGACAGGAAGTAGCGGATGCAGTTGAGGCGGGCCCGCTTCTTGTCGTCGGATTTCACCACCGTCCACGGCGCGTCGCCGGTATGGGTGTGGAAGAAGGTCGCTTCCTTGGCCGCGGTGTAGTCGTCCCATTTGTCCAGCGACTGTATGTCTATGGGCGACAGTTTCCAGTGCTTCAAGGGATCGTCGCGGCGGGAGATGAAGCGGCGCAGCTGTTCCTCGCGGCTGACCGAGAACCAGAACTTGAACAGACGGATGCCGCTGTTGACCAGCATGCGCTCCAGTTGCGGCGTCTGGCGCATGAACTCCAGATATTCGTGCGGATGGCAAAAGCCCATCACGCGCTCCACGCCGGCGCGGTTGTACCAGGAGCGGTCGAAGAAGACGATCTCGCCGGCGGTGGGCAGGTGTTCGATGTAACGCTGGAAGTACCATTGGCCGCGCTCGCGGTCCGACGGCTTTTCCAGCGCCACCACGCGCGCGCCGCGCGGGTTCAGGTGTTCCATATAGCGTTTGATGGTGCCGCCTTTGCCGGCGGCGTCGCGGCCTTCGAACAGGATCACGATCTTCTGGCCGCTTTCCTTGACCCAGTTCTGCACTTTCAACAGTTCGATCTGCAGCGCCTGCTTCTGCAACTCGTACTCCGGGCGGCGCATCCGCGTGCGGTAGGGGTAGCTGGCCGGCAGTTCGGCGCTGACGCTGTCCTCCGCGCTGCCTTGCGGCGCGGCGGCCACTTGCAAGGCCACCGGCTGCTGACTGACGGTTTCGATGGCTTGCACCGATTCCTGGTGCGCGCGCTCCACATTGTTGCGGCGGTGGCTGGCGGTTCGGCGCGGCGGCTTGACGGCCGGCGGCTGGGCGTCGGCGTCCGCTTCCGCGGGCAGGGGGGCTTGGGGCTGGTTTGTGTTTTGTGTCATGCAAGCTCCTTTGCGAGGGATAAAACCATGCTACTCCCATGGAAAACCGGTGTCGATGCGCGCGCTTTGGCGCGGCTGGAACACCGTTGGAGTCCGCAATGGGCGTTTTGTCACAAGGCAAAGCTTTTCATGCCGATTTCATGCATATTCATGCCATTGTGTTTTGACGGCGGAGCGGACTATGTGGGCGGTTGAGGTGAACGGGGTGTCTAAAAGCTACTGGATGGAGCAGGTGAGGGTGCCGGCGCTGGCCGATGTCAGCCTCAAGATCGCCGCGGCGCGCTTCACCGTGCTGTCCGGCCAGTCCGGCAGCGGCAAGACCACGCTGCTGAATCTGATCGGCGGCATAGACCGCGCCGACGTTGGAGAAATCGAGGTGGCGGGACAGGCGCTGAACCGTTTGAGCGATGACGCGCTCAGCGATTTTCGCGCGCGCCACATCGGCTTCATCTTCCAGAACTTCAATCTGATGCCGGTCTTGTCGGCTTTCGAGAACGTCGAATACCCACTGCAATTGCAAGGCGTGCCGGCGCGGCAGCGGCGCGAGCGGGCGTTGGAGATGTTGGCGGCGGTGGGCTTGGCGGACAAGGCGGCGAACCGGCCCGGCCAGCTGTCCGGCGGGCAGCGCCAGCGGGTGGCGATTGCGCGCGCGCTGGTGCACGAGCCGGCCTTGGTGCTGGCCGACGAACCCACCGCCAATCTGGACAGCCAGACCGGAGCGTCCATCCTGGCCCTGTTGCGCCAATTGCAGCGAGAACGCCGAGTGGCGGTGGTGTTCTCCTCGCATGACCCGCAGGTGATCGCGGCGGCGGACGAGCGTTACCTGGTCAGCGACGGCCGGGTCGGCGTCTTGAACGCGGGGGAGGCCTTGGCGTGAACACCTTGAAACTGGCTTGGCGCAATCTGTTGCGCAACCGTCGCCGCACCTTGGCGACCTTGTCCACCATGATCATAGGCCTGGTGGCGGTGCTGCTCTTCGGCGGCTACAACCGCACGGTGCAATACGGCTTGCAAACCGGCATGGTGCGCGCCGGCGGCCATCTGCAGGTGCAGCACCGGGATTACTTCCTGTACGGCAGCGGCAATCCGGCCGCTTACGGCATCCGCGACTACCGCGCGGCGATGCGGCTGATCGAGAACGATCCGGTGCTGCGGCCCATGCTGACCGTGGTCACGCCCACGCTGAGCCTGGGCGGCATCGCCGGTCATTATTCCGCCGGCGCCTCGCGTACGGTGATTGCGCGCGGCAGCGAGGTGGACGCGCAGAACCGCTTGCGGCGCTGGGACGATTACGGCTTCAACGACAAGCGCAAGCCGGTGGCGCTGACCGGCACCGCGCCGAACGCGGCGGTGATAGGCACCGGGGTGGCGCGGGTGCTGCAACTGTGCGCGGCCTTCAAGCTCAAGGATTGCGCGCCGCCGCCGGCTCCGCCGGGCGGCAAGGACCTGCCGGCCGATCTGGAGGCCTTGGCCGCGGCGGCGCCGCCGGCCAGCGTCCGCGACGATCAGATCGAACTGCTGGCCGCCACCGCCGCCGGCGCGCCCAATGTGGCCCGTCTGCAAGTGGCCAAGGTGGAGAGCCAGGGCATCAAGGAGCTGGACGATATGTATGTCGGCCTGCATCTGCGCCAGGCGCAACAGCTGGTGTACGGCCAGGGCGAGCCGATGGCCACCGCCATCGTGTTGCAGCTGCGGCACACCGCGCAGATTCCGGAGGCCGAGGCGCGTTTGCGTCAGCTGTTCGCCACCAGCTTGCGCGGCCAGCCGCTGGCGGCGCACGACTTCGCCACGCTGCAGCCGCAATACGGCCAGATCACCGGCATGTTCGGCACCATTTTCGGCTTCCTGGCGGTGTTGATCGCCTGCGTGGCGCTGTTCACCATAGGCAACACCATGAATATGGTGGTGCTGGAGCGCACGGTGGAGATCGGTACGCTGCGGGCGATGGGCCTGCGCCGCCGCGGCATCCAGCGGCTGTTCCTGTGCGAAGGCTGGCTGCTGGGCCTGGGCGGCGGGGTGATGGGCATCGCGCTGGCGCTGTTGCTGGCCTGGCTGATCAATCACGCCGGGCTGACCTGGTTGCCGCCGGGACAGGTGGACCCCAGCCCCATCCTGGTGCGGGTATGGGGGGAGTGGCGGATGATGGCGGTGACCGCCGGCGGTTTGATGGCGATGGCGCTGCTGTCGTCGTGGTGGCCGGCGCGGCGGGCGGCGGCGGCCAATATCGTGGAGGCTTTGCGTCATGCGTGAAACGTTTGGAATCTCTACCGGCATGAAGACGACACGCTGGGCCGCGTTGAGCGTTGCCCTGTGGGCGGCGTCGGCGCTGGCGGCGCCGGACGCGCAGACCATCCTGGCCAATAGCGACGCGGTGCGCAATCCGGAACGCTCTTTCGGGCTGGTGGTGTCCCTGGTCAGCTATAAGGACGGCAAGCAGAACGAGGCCAGCGCGCTGGCGGTGTATTCGCGCGCCGATCAGAAAAGCGGCCAGTTCCGCAGCCTGCTGCGTTTCATCAATCCCAAGCGGGACGCCGGCAAGCTGATGCTCAAGAGCGGCAACGATCTGTGGTTTTTCGATCCGGCGAGCAAGGCCAGCGTGCCGATTTCGCCGCAGCAGCGGCTCTTGGGCCAGGCGGCCAACGGCGACGTGGTCACCGTCAATCTGGCGCTGGACTATCAGGCGGCGCTGGCCGGCGAGGAAACGATACAGGATGGGGACCGCCAGGCGCGGCTTTGCTACAAGTTGCGGCTGAGCGCGCGCAATCCCGGCGTCACCTACCACGCCATCGATCTGTGGGTGGACCGCGACGGCTACCGCAGCCGCAAGGCGCAGTTCTACGCCGAAAGCGGCGGTTTGCTGAAGACCGCGTATTACCGCGCTTACCAGCCGGTGCTGGGACGCGAGCGCCCAACCGAGACCGTGATCATAGACGGCCTCAATCCGCGCTGGATCACCGTGCTGCGCAATAGCCAGTTCGCCTGGCGCGAGGTGCCGGAAGCCTGGCTGCAGCGCGATTATCTGCCGCGCTTCCGGGCCGAATGACGATGCGGCGGCTGGCGTTTGGGCTGGCGCTGGTCTGCGCCGCCGCGCGGGGCGCAGACGCGTCGCTGGAGGAGGACGCGCTGCGGCTGGCCGATCAGACCCGGATGGAGGATGACAAGCCGCGGGATCTGAAGCTTCAGCTGGAGGCCGCCGCCTTGTCGCCGCGGCCGGGGGAGGACGGCCAGCGGCTGTCCTTCGATCTGCGCTGGGACGGCCGGCTGAGCCCGGCCTGGCGCGGCGTGCTGGCCAACCGGCTGGATTGGCGCTTCGCCGGCTCGCCGCGGCGGGACCACGGCGTCAACACCTTGAAGGAAGCGTATCTGAGCCGCGAGTTCGGCGTCGAGACGATGATGGACCTGGGGCGTATCAATACCCGCTACGGCGTGGCCGTCGGCTACAACCCCACCGATTTTCTCGGCGCGGGCACCGTGCGCTCGGTGGTGTCCGCGGACCCGGACAGCCTGCGGCAAAACCGCTTGGGCAACGCCATGTTGCGCTGGCAGAAGCTGTGGGACCGCGGCTCCTTGACCGCGATCTGGTCGCCCAAGCTGGGGTCGGGGCCGAATCCGGACGGCGCCAGCCTGGACTGGGGCGCCAGCAATCCCCGGCAGCGGCTGCTGTTGGCCGGCAGTTATCGCTTTGCGGAGAACCTCAATCCGCAATGGCTGCTGTTGCAGGAGCAAGGCCGTTCGCCTCAGCTGGGCTTCAATCTGTCGCGCGTGCTCGGCGACGCCACCGTGGTCTATCTGGAATGGGCCGGTGGCCGGCAGCGGACCGATTGGAGGCAAAGCCTGGGACGGCCGGACTCTGCCTGGCGCAATCGCCTGTCCGGCGGCTTGAGCTGGACCGGCGCCAACAAGCTGAGCCTGACGCTGGAGGGACAGCAGGACGGGGCGGCGCCGGACCGGGACGAATGGCGCGCGTTGCGCGCGAGGCCCGCGCTCTACGGCGCTTATCGGGCGGGGGTGGGCGCCGGCGGCGGCCTGCCTACCCGGCGCGCCGCCTTGCTGCGCGCGCATTGGCAGGATGCGCTGGTGGACGATCTGGACGTGACCGCGATGCGCAGCTTCGACCTGGTGGACCACAGCGGCATGAATTGGGCGGAGGCCCGCTATCACCTGGGGCCGGCGGATCTGGCCCTGCAGTGGCAACGCTTCGACGGCGCGCCGGACAGCCGTTACGGCGCCAGCCCGGCGCGGCGGGTCTGGCAAGTGCTGTTCGACTATTTCTTCTGAGCGCCTGTTCACGATCCGCCGCGCTGCGGCGAAGCCTTGCAAACCCCTTCGAAATTCCCGTGCCTCGTACGGCTATTCCATTTTCTCCGCCGCAGCGCCCTGTCTCGTCCCGGCTCGCGACCGCGCGGACAGCCCTGAGTCGGCGCGCGCGATGACCGCCGCGTCGAGGGAAGGCATGGCGAGCGGCGGGGAAAGCAACCATAGTGATGTGTGGGCGACGCGATGTCGCTAGGCGTCGATAGGATCCTGACGGAGGGGGACGGGCATGGGCATGAATACGGCGGCCGCTTTGCAAACGTATCTGCGTTCCTGGAATACGGCGGGCTGCCTGCACGGCGTGGCCGCCGTCTCGCTGGCCGACGGCGAACGGGTGGCGGTGGCCGGCGGCATGGCCGATCCCGGCCTGGGCGTGGCCAACGAGAAGGACACCGTGTTTCGCATCGGCTCGCTGAGCAAGAGCTTCACCGCGGCCGCCTTGCTGCAGCAGGTGGCCCAGGGGCGGCTGGAGCTGAGCGACAGCCTGGAGCGCTTCTTCCCCGATTTCCCCAATGCGGCGGGCATCAGCCTGCATCAATTGCTGAATCACAGCGCCGGCACCGCCAATTTCACCAGCGCGGCCGAGTATTGGCCGACGCGGATGCGGCTGGCGCACCGGCCGCAGGAACTGCTGGACTGGGCGCACGCCTTGCCGCCGGCCTGCCCGCCCGGCATCGCCCACGCTTACAGCAATACCGGCTATTTGTTGCTGGCGGCCATTGTGGAGCGGGTCGCGGATCAGGACTTCGCCAGCTATCGGCAGCAATACCTGTTCCGGCCGCTGGGCCTGGAGCGCACCTATGTCGACGACGGCCGCGTCATCCTGCCGCAAGCCGCGCGCGGCCTGCATCCGGGAGCGCCATGGCGCTACGCGGAACCTATGGACATGTCGGTGGCCTGGGGCGTTTACGATCTGGCCTCCAGCGCCGGCGATCTGTGCCGCTGGTTGGAGGCCCTGCAGCGGGGAGAGGCGTTGCCGGCCCGGCTGGCGGCCTTGATGCTGGACGTGGGGGCCTTGGAGTATGCCTACGGGTTTTACGGCGAGGACTGGACGCTGGCCGGCCGCCGGCAGCGGCTGGCCCAGCATTTTGGCGACGTCAACGGCTTCTTCGCCTTCATGAGCGTCTTGCCCGGCGGCGGCGGCGTGGTGGCGCTGACCAACGCCTTCGGCTCGCCGGTGGAGCGTTTGGGCAGGGATTTGGCGCGCATCGCCAGCGGAGAAACGCTGGAAGCGCTGCCGCCGCCGGGACGGCAGCAGCCGGACGAGCAGTTGTTCGTCCCCGGTCACTATGAGAACGGGGAAGGGGCGTGGCTGGAGTTGTTTTACAACGAGCACGGCTGCTATGCGCGCAGTCCGCGCCGTTACGACCTGCCCATCGCCTACCCGTTGACGGTGACGGCGCAGACGCCGCAACTGGCGCGCGCCGCGGTGCTGCCGGAGACCTTGTTGATAGAGGAAGGGACCTTGCAATGGTGCGACGCGGAGGGGGTGACCAGGCGTCTGCGGCGGCAGTAGGCGGTTTGTCCGGCGGGATGGCGTGGTCTATCGTGAGAACAGACAAAACCAAGCCAGCTTTCGAGTCGAGGCCGAGAATTGACGGACTTTAAACAAGGGGCGCGGGGGTGGCGTTTCCGGGCCTTTCTCGCTGTCTTTCCATGGCGCGCGTGCGGAATGGGGGTTCTGGTGCCCTTGCTGGCCCTGTCCGCGCAATGGCTGTTGTGGGACTGGGTCCGCCCTTACGCCTGGTTCCTGTTTTATCCCGCCGTCTTCCTCTCCGCCATGCTGGGCGGGCTGGCCGGCGGCCTGGTCGCCACCGCCTTGTCGGTGCCGTTGGTCTGGTATCTGTTCATCCCCCCGCAATGGAGCTTCGCCATCGCCCGGCCGGCGGATGCCGCCTCCATTGTCCTGTTCGCGCTGTGCGGCTTGATGTTGAGCCTGTTCAGCCAGCGCCTGATCAGCCGCCGTTCGCGCTGGGCGGAGAGCGAACTGACGCGTCAGCAGGCCTTGTTGCACGCCATCATCGACAACTCCACCGCGGTGATTTTCGTCAAGGACGTGGACGGCCGCTATTTATTGGTCAACCAGCGCTATCCCGAGTTGTTCCATATCAGCGCGGAGGCCATGCGCGGCTTGCGCGACGAGGATCTGTTCCCGCCGGAGGTGGTGGCCAGTTTGCGCAGCGCCGACTTGGAGGTGTTGAGCAGCGGGCAGGCGCGCGAATACGAGGAGACGGTGCCGCAGGACGATGGCCCGCACACCTATCTGGTGTACAAGTTTCCCCTGCGTGACGCCAAGGGGCGAGCCTACGCGGTGTGCGGCATCGCCTCCGACATCAGCGCGCGCAAGCGCGCCGAGGCGGAACAGAGGCAGCGGGAGGAGTGGCTGCGGGAAATGAGCGCCATCGCCCGGGTGGGCGGGTGGTGGTTCGATCCCGCCAGCGGGGACGGCGGCTGGACCTCGGAAGTGGCCCGCATTCACGATCTGCCGGCCGACGAGCCGATCAACACCCGCATTGGACTGAGTTTTTTCCACGGCGAAGACAGACAGCGCATCGAGGAGGCCGTGCGCCGGGTGGTGGCGGAAGCCGAACCCTATGATCTGGAGTTGCAACTGCTGAGCGCAAGCGGCCGGCGCAAATGGGTGCGCGTGTCCGGCAGACCGGTGCTGGCGGACGGCAAGGTGGTGTCGGTGCGCGGCGCGATGCAGGATGTGTCCGAGCGCAAGGCCATGGAAAACGCCTTGCTGGAGAGCGAGGAAAGGCTGTCGCTGTTCATCGAGCACGCGCCGGCGGCGCTGGCGATGTTCGATCGCGACATGCGTTATCTGGCCGCCAGCCGCCGCTGGCTCGACGATTACCGTTTGGACGGCGAGACGCTCATCGGCCGATCCCACTATGAGGTGTTTCCGGAAGTCCCCGCCGTCTGGCGGGAGGTGCATCGGCGGGCGCTGGCCGGGGAGGTGATACGCGAGGAGGAGGACCGCTTTCTGCGTCAGGACGGCGCGGCGCAGTGGCTGTGCTGGGAAGTGCGGCCATGGCATGCGCGCGACGGATCCATCGGCGGCATCGTGATCTTCACCGAGGACATCACCGTCCGCAAATCCATGGAAGAAGAGCGCCACCGGCTGGCGGAAGCGCTGGATCAATCGGCGCAGCCGGTGGTGATGACCGACGCGGCCAAGAACATCTTGTACGTCAACGCCGCGTTTGGCGAACTGATGGGGTATCCGATGGGCGATTTGCTGGGCTCGTCGATCTCCCGCTTCATCCCGGACGACCCGGCGAGGAGGGCGGAACGGGCGGCGCTGGAACGGCAGGTGGTGGAACAAGGGCGCTGGAGCGGCGAACTGGCCCGCGTCGCCCGCAACGGCGAAATCATCCCGGTGTACGCTTCCGTCACCGCCATGCACGATCTGTCCGGCGCGTTTTGCGGCTTTTTCGGCACCTATAACGATTTACGGCCGTTGCGTGAAAAAACCCAGGCGCTGGCCAGCGCCGAAGCGCGGTATCGCAGCGTGCTGGATCATGCGGCCGACGCGGTCTTGGTGGCGGACGCGGAAGGGCGTTATCAGTACGCCAATCTGCAAGCCTGTCAGCTATTGGGCTATGAGGAAGCGGAAATCCTGGCGATGCGGGTGGGCGATTTCAGCGTCGACTCCGCGGCGGGCGACGCGCAGTCCTTGTTCCGGCGCCTGCTGTCCGACGAGCAGCTGAGCGCCGAGATGCTGCTGCGGCGCAAGGACGGCGCCGAGGTGCCGGTGGAAGTGAACGCGATCCGCCTGCCGGACGGCGGGGTCTACGGCGCTTTCCGCGACATCACTCTGAGACGGCAGGCGGCGGAACGGATCCGTCAGCTGTCGATGGCGGTGGAACAGAGCCCGGAGAGCGTCGTCATCACCGATCTGGAGACGCGGATCGAATACGTCAACGAAGCCTTTGTCCGCAATACCGGTTACAGCCGGGAAGAAGTGATGGGGCGAACGCCCAATCTGCTCAAGTCCGGGCTGACCCCGGCGGAAACCTATGCCGAACTCTGGGAGGCGCTGCGGGCCGGCAAGCCGTGGAAAGGCGAGCTGTTCAACCGGCGCAAGGACGGCAGCGACTATGTGGACTTCGCCCATATCTCGCCTATCCGTCAGCCGGACGGCAGAATCAGCCATTATCTGTCCTTGCAGGAGGATATCAGCGAGAAAAAGCGCCTGGGCCTGGAGCTGGACCAGCATCGTCATCATCTGGAAGAGTTGGTGGCGATGCGCACCGCCGAGGTGCGCGCCACCAGCGCCAAACTGCAAACCACTCAGTTCGCCATGGACAGCGTGGGCATAGGCATACATTGGGTGGACGTCGCCAGCGGGCGGCTGATCTACGTCAACCGCTACGCGGCGCAATTGCTGGGCTACGACATCGAAGACATGCTGCGCCTGAACGTGTCCGACATCGTGCCCGACACCACGCCCGACCTTTACGCGCGCACCGTGGAGCGCCTGCGGCAACAGAGCCGGGCGCAGTTCGAAACCTGGCAAAGAACGCGGGATGGGCGGTTGGTGGCGGTGGAGATGATTTTGTACTACTTGCCGGACACGCCGGGCGCCTCGGACACAATCATCGGTTTCGTCACCGACATCACCCGGCGCAAGGAAACCGAGCAGGCCCTGGTGCGCGCCAAGGAGGACGCGGAAGCGGCCAATCTGGCCAAGAGCGCCTTCGTCGCCAATATGAGCCATGAAATCCGCACGCCCTTGAACGCCATCATCGGCTTCACCCACTTGCTGATGCGCACCCAGCCGCGGCCGGAGCAGCAGGCCAAGCTGGAAAAGGTGCTGGTGGCCAGCGGACATCTGCTCTCCATCATTAACGACATTCTGGACCTGTCCAAGATCGAGGCCGGCAAGTTGTCGCTGGAGCGGACCGACTTCTCCGTCGGGGCGTTGTTCGACCATGCGCGGTCGCTGATCGACGAAGCGGCGCAGGCCAAGGGCTTGCGCGTGGAGATCGATTACGCCGGCGTGCCGCCGTGTCTGCGCGGCGATCCCACCCGCCTGCGCCAGGCCTTGCTCAACTACGCCGGCAACGCGGTCAAATTCACCGAGCGGGGCACGATAGCCCTGCGCGCCCGGCTGCTGAGGAGCGAGGGCGAGCGCCTGCTGCTGCGCTTCGAGGTGCGCGACACCGGCATAGGCATTCCCGCCGACAAGCTGGCCGGCCTGTTCCAGGCGTTTCAGCAGGCGGACGATTCCACCACCCGCAAATACGGCGGCACCGGCCTGGGGTTGGCGATCACCCAGCGGCTGGCGGCCTTGATGGGCGGCGAAGTGGGGGTGGAAAGCCGGGAAGGACAGGGCAGCGTGTTTTGGCTGACCGCCTGGCTGACCCTGGGGCGGAGCGTGGCGGTCGAGCCCGCCGGCGTGGAGCCTGACGAGGTGGAGGCCGAACTGCGCTTGCGCGCGGACGCGCGGGTGCTGGTGGTGGAGGACGACGTCATCAATCAGGAAGTGGCGCTCTGGCTATTGGGCAGCGTCGGCCTGAGGGCCGAGCTGGCGAGGAACGGCCGCGAGGCCGTGGAGTGCGCCGCCGCGGGCGAATACGATCTGGTGCTGATGGACGTGCAGATGCCGGAGCTGGACGGCTTGGAGGCGACGCGCCGGATCCGGGCCATGCCGAGCTGGGAGCGGGTCCCGATTCTGGGCATGACCGCCAACGCCTTCGACGAGGATCGCCAGCGTTGCCTGGAGGTCGGCATGAACGACTTCGTGGCCAAGCCGGTGGACCCGGAACAGCTGTTCGGCTTGCTGCTGAAATGGCTGCCGTCGATGATTCCGCCCGAGAGGATCCGCGTCGATCCGACGCCGGAAAGCGGGCGCCGGGAACAGTTGATGAGGCTGCCCGGCGTGGACCTGGAGGCGGGCCTGCGCATCGTCGGGGACGACCTGGAGCGTTTTGAGCGCTTGCTGCGCAAATTCGCGGGCATGCACCGCGACGACTTGGCCAGGCTGCAGGGCCTGGCGCGGGCCGAGGAGGGCGAGGAGGCATGCCGTATCGCCCATTCGCTAAAAGGCGCCGCCGGCTCCTTGGGGCTGGTCCGCATCCAGACCGAGGCCGCCGCGCTGGAAGCCGTCTTGCGGCAAGGGCGGCTTGAGGAGGCTATGCCCGGCATGCAGGCGCTGGGCCTGGAGCTGGCGGCCTTGTGCGCGGCCCTGGACGCCTTGCCGGCAATGGCATAAGCGCGCCAGATTCTGGCCTTTTCATGCAACTTGGCGCAGCTTATTGAGTCAATCAATAGGATGAAGTCATTTTTTCCGATGGCCGGCGGCCATTCCGGTCGCCGGCCGGGCGCGAAGATCCGGCCTGGCGTTGGACGCGAGGCAGGCTGGCGCCGATGCGCCGAGGACGCGGAAGGTTTCTCTACATGAATATCCCTTTAGGCACTATCGAAGGCTTCTACGGCAAGCCGTGGAATTGGGCGCAGCGGGAGCTGCTGGTCACCACGCTGGCGGCGCACGGCTACCGTTTCTATCTGTACGCGCCGAAAGCGGACGCGTATCTGCGCCGCCAGTGGCAGCTGGACTACCCGGCTGAGCAGGAGGCTAGGCTGGCGGCGTTCGCCGCTCATTGCCGGCGGCAGGAGGTCGGTTTCGGAATGGGGCTGAGCCCGTACGAAGCGTATCTGGATTTCAACGACGAGGCCCGCCAGGCGCTGGCGCGCAAGCTGGAGCAACTGCAGCGCATCGGCGTCAGCCAACTGGCCATCCTGTTCGACGATATGCGCGGCGATCTGCCCGATTTGGCGGAGCGCCAGGCGGAGATCGTCGCCTGGGTGCGGCAGCGCTGCGCGGTGGAGCGTTTGTTGGTCTGCCCCAGCTATTATTCCAGCGATCCGGTGCTGGACCGGGTGTTCGGCCAGCGCCCGGCCGGCTATCTGCAGCAACTGGGCCAGTGGCTGGCGCCGGACATCGATATTTTCTGGACCGGCGAGGAGGTGTGCTCGCGCGAAATCTCGCCCGGACACCTGCTGCAAGTGGGCAAATGGCTGGGCCGCAAGCCGGTGTTGTGGGACAACTACCCGGTGAACGACGGCGCGCGGATGTCGCAATACCTGCACCTGCGCGGCTTCACCGGGCGGTCCGCGGCCAACGCCGAGCTGCTGGCGGCGCATGGGATCAATCCGGCGCAGCAAGCCGCGCTCAGCCTGATTCCCGCGCTGACGCTGGCGGACAGCTACCGCTTGGGGCCGCGCTATCAATACGGCGCCTCGATGCGCCGGGCGGCCCAGGTGGTGGCCGGCGAGGAACTGGCCGATATGCTGTGGCGGGATCTGCTGCTGCTGCAGGACGTGGGGCTGGATCAACTGGGCGAGCGCGCGGCGGAACTGCGCGCGCGTTACGCGGCGGTGGAGCACCCTTGCGCGCGCGAAGTGGTGGCCTGGCTGGATGGCGAGTATCGGATCAGCGAGCTTGAGGTGCAGACTCAGTAGGGAGGCTACTTGGCGTTACATGCCTTTACAACTGACTAACAGACGGGGGCGGGCCGGGACGCCTAGGATGAGCAGCAAGGAAACACCAAAGCCTGGCGTCGCGGCCGCACTGAGCAGACGGACGCCCCCCTGACCCGACTGGAGAATGTCATCATGAAAAAACTGAGCCTGATCGTACTGTCCGCCGCTTTCGCCCTGAGCTCCGCCGCCGGTTTCGCCGCCGAAGCCGCCAAGCCGGCTTCCGCCCCGGCCGCCAAAGCCGCGCCCGCCGCCAAGAAAGCGCAGCACAAGGCGGTGAAGAAGCACGCTTCCGCTCCGGCGCAGAAAGCCCAGGCGGCCAAGGCGGAAGCCTCCGCCCCGGCCAAGGCCGCCAAGAAGCCGGCACAGCACAAGAAGCACGTCGCCAAGAAAGCCCACAAACAAGCGGCTTCCGCTCCGGCTCAGAAAGCGCAAGCGGCCAAGGCGGAAGCTTCCGCTCCGGCCAAGGCCGCCAAGAAACCGGCGCAGCACAAGAAGCACGCCGCCAAAAAGACCCACAAGAAAGCCGCGGCTTCCGCAGCCAAGTAAGCTGAAAGAGGCCGCGCTCAGCGCGGCCCGAACGGGGACGAAGGGAGGCTCAGGCCTCCCTTTTTGCATGCGCGCGGCGTGGATCGGGCGCCGTCCGGCCGGGCGGAATCAGCCCGCCGGCGCGGTGGCGGGGGGCTGCACGGTGTTGAGCAGCGGGGCGCAGGGATCGGGCCGCTCGCGCCAGAAGCGGCGTTCCAGCTCCGCCGCCGGCAGCGGTTTGCTGAACAGATACCCTTGCAGGGTGTCGCAGAACATATACGTCAACGCGGTGGCTTGTTCGTCGGTTTCCACGCCTTCCGCCACCACCCGGAGCTGCAGCGAATGGGCCAGCGCGATGATGGCGCCGGTCAGCGTCATCGCGTCCTGATCGTTCAGCATCGCGCGGACGAAGGACTGGTCGATTTTCAGCTCCTGGGTGGGCAGCTTGGCCAGATAGGACAGCGAGGAATAACCGGTGCCGAAATCGTCGATGGAAATGCCCACTTGCATGTCGCGGATGCGGCGCAGCGTTTCGCCGCAGGTGTTCAGATTGTCCAGCACCACGGTTTCGGTGATTTCGATGTCTATGCCCGGCACGGCGGCGCCTTCGCTCAAGGCCTGTTGCAACTGTTCGGAGAAATCGGCCTGGCGCAGTTGCAGAGGGGAGACGTTGACCGCGATGCGCGGCGCCGGATAGCCGGCCTCCAGCCAGCGCAGATGGTCGCGCGCGGCCTGACGCAAGGCCCAGACGCCCACCTCCAGGATCAGGCCGGTTTCCTCCAGCAAGGGGATGAATTGCGCCGGCGACACCAGGCCGCGCTCCGGGCTCTGCCAGCGCAGCAGCGCCTCCACGCCGACGATCTGCCGCGACACCGCGTCCACTTTGGGCTGGTAGTGCAGCACGAACTCCTGGCGCTCCAGCGCCAGACGCAGCCGGTTTTCCAGCTCCAGCGTCACCGCGGCGCGTTCGCTCATTTCCTGACGGTAGAACAAATAGCGCTCATTGGTGCTTTGCGCCAGTTTGAGCGCGGCTTCCGCGTTCTCCAGCAGGCTTTCCGCGTCGGCGCCGTCTTCCGGGAAGATGGCGATGCCGAATTTGGCCGACACGCGCAACTGCTTGTCCAGGATGGCGATGGGCTGGGCGACGCAGTGTTCCTGCAACTGCATCACCTGACGCGCGATGTCCTCCTCGCTCTTGACCTCGGGGATGATCAGCGCGAAGCGGTCTATCTTGACGCAGGCCAGCAGCCGGGCCTCTTCGGTAAACGACTCCAGCCGCGCCGCCAGCAGGCGTAGCACCTGGTCGCCGGCCCAGCGGCCGTAGACGTCGTTGATGGATTTGAAGTGCTCGATGTCGAGGAAGATCACCGCCAGGCGGCGCTGTTCATGGTGGCTGGAGCTGATTTGCTGCGCCAGGCGCTCGTGGAACAGGCTGCGGTTAGCGAGGCCGGTCAGCTCATCGTAGTAGGACAGGAAGTGCAGCCTTTCCTCTTTTTCGATGTGATCCAGCGCGAAAGCGATGTCGCCGGCCAGTTCGGCCAGCAGCTGCATTTCCTCGTGGTCGAAGGCGTTGGCTTCGTTGGAGCACAGCGTCAGCGAGGCGGCGCGTTGTCCGGGCAGCGGCAGCGGCAGGCAGGCCAGCGAGCGGATGCCTTGCGCCAGCAATTGCTCGCGCGCCGCGTAGGGCAGCGGCGAGCCAAGCTGATTGCAGACGATGTTGCCGCCGCTGGCGATGGCGGCGGCGGACAGTTGCAGCAGCGCGTCGGCGTTGGGAGGCGGCTCGGTCTGTCCTTGCAGCGCGGCGATGCGGTGTTCGCCGTCGCTCCGGTCCAGCATGCTGATCCAGACCAGTTTGAACGCGCCGCTCTGGGTGGCGATGCGGCAGGCTTCGCGAAACAGTTCCTGGCGGTCGTGGCAGCGCACGATCAACATATTGATGCCGCTGAGGATGGCGTAAACGCGGTTGAGCCGTTCTATGCGTAGCCGCAGCATGGAGTGTTGCAAGGTGATGGCCAGTTGCTGGGCGAAGGCCCGGGCGATCTCCAGATGCTCGAAGCCATGCTGGGCAACCTCCTGGAAGGCCAGGTTCAAGGAGCCCAGCAACTGCCCTTCCGCCATCAGCGGCAGCCGCAGATAGGCGCGCACGCCGTGGCTGCGCAGCCATTTGACCAGCGCCGGCGGCTGCGCCAGCGTGGTGATGTCGTGCACGAAGCTGGGCTGTCCGCGCTTGAGCTGTTCCAGATCGCTCAAGCCATAGCTGGAGAAGGGGAAGCGGCTGTCGATCGGGATCTCGTCCTTGGCGTCGCACTCCAGCGCCAGGAAGATGGTTTCCTCGTGCCTCCAGTCGAACACCGTGGCCGACGCGCCCCAGAACGGCACCAGTTGCGCCAGCATGCGCAAGGCCTCCTGCGCGGTTTGCTGCGGGCTGGCGGCGGACAGCAGGGTCAGGCCCATGTCGCGCAGCGACTCCAGCTGCTGGCTGTGGCGTTTGAGCTCCTGTTCGGTTTTCAGCCGCAGGGTGATGTCGCGCATGATGGCGGTGTAATACTTCTGGCCTTCCACCTCCAGCTGGGACACCGAGGCTTCTGCGTAGAACTCGCTGCCGTCGGCGCGCAGCCCGCGCACGCCGCCGGCCGGCGCCAGGCTGCGGCTGACCGGGCCGTTCTGACCGAAGCCGTGGATCAGCTGAGCGTGGCCGGGCCGGAGCGCTTCCGGCACCAGCATATCTATCTGCCGGCCCAGCACCTGCTCGGCGCGATAGCCGAAAGCCTGTTCCGCTGCGGGGTTGAACAGGATAATGTTCAGATCGGCGTCGATGGTGACGATGGCGTCCATCGCGGTGTTGATGATGCCGGCGCGTTGCATCTCGCTGAGGCGGATCGCCGTGACATGCGTTTGCAACTGGTCCAGCATCAAGTTGAATTGGCGCGACACCGCGCGCAATTCTTGCGGCCCCAGTTCCGGGGCGCGCGCCTGCGCGTCGCCGTCGGCCACCGCTTGCGCGGTTTCGGCCAAGCGGCGCGCCGGCTGGGTCAGCGCGCGGCTGAAGCTTTGCGCCAGCAAGCCGCAGAGCAGCAAGGTGACGATGCCGCTGGCCGCGCTCCAGCGCAGGCGGCTGTAGTAGGGCGCGAGCACCACTTGTTCCGGCAGCGCGGCGATGATCAGCCAGTTGGCCTGGGAGAATTTGCGGTAGGAGTAAAGCCGCGACACCCCGTCGCGGCCGACACCCAGTTCGAAACCGGAGGCGTTGCCGCGGATGCGAGCGATGGTGCGGGCGACGTTGATCGAGGTTTTGCCGTGCCACAGCGCGGGATCGGGGTAACGCAACAGAAAAGCCGCTTGCGAGCTCAGCACCGCGATGGTCAGCTTGCGGTCCAGCGTTGAGGGCAAGACCTGGGCCTGCAGCGTCAGCAAGTCCATTTGCACGGTCAGCAGACCAATGGGCCGGCCTTGCTCGTCGCGCACCGGATAGCTGGGCATTATCACCCAGCGCTGGGTGGCGGGCTCCAGCAAGGGCTCGCTGAGCATCAGTCCGGGCGCCGCCAGCGCGCGCTGGAACCAGTCGGCCTTGGTCGGCGGCGTTCTGACCGCGGGATTGGACGCGTGGCTGCAGACTTGCAGGCCGGTGGCGCTGCTGAGCGTCAACTGGGTGGCGGAGGGAAAGCTCAGCGCGATGTCGCGGAACGCGACGGCGCATTCATCGAAGTCGAAGCGACGTATCGGCGTCCGCCTGCTCAACTGCGCCAGCACGCGTTCCAGTTCCGTGATCTTGCTCGCCAGCGCCTGGTCCACCTGGTCGGCCAGCACGCGGGTCTGATCCTGAGCGGCGTCGCGCATGTCGCGGGCCGATTCGAAGGCGCCGATGCCGATCAGCGCCGCGGCGGGCAGCAGGCAGGCCAGCGCGAACAGCAGCAACTGAGCGCGCAAGCCCAGTCCGCTGACGAAGGACAGAATGCGGTTCAGGCCTGCGCGCATGTGGCGGGTACTCTCCGGGGCTGGGGATACTCAAAAATTAGTTCCTGTCGCCGGAGGGGGCAAGTCGATGTTATGCCAAATGCGTCAAAAGGAGAGGGGGCGCGTGGGATTGCCCCCGTGAAAGACTTGCCACACAAGGTTTTGACGAGGATGCTCCGAAGAGGATAAGTACTTACACTTAGACGGCTTGATAGGGCTGCCGTCTATGTTCAGGGCTGTTGCAACGCGTGGAGAGCTTCCAAGGCCTAGGAGGCGAGAGAGTTCGAGGTTTTATGGCTTAGGGCGGCTCGCATGCACTCCTGGAACGCGCCCGCCGCCCCGCGTTTCGCCGAGATGGCGCAGACGCTTATCCTCCGTGAGCGCGCATCTGCGTATAATCCCTCCCTCGTGCCCCGGCTTTTGTCCGCGGGCATGCTTATTCATGGCATTCCGCCGGGACGCAAGTGGTCGCCGGGCTGCTGTTTTCTTGCTTCCTAAAATTCTGCAACACTGCTATTCCCAATGATTATTCTGAAAAACGTGGCTTTGCGTCGCGGAACCAAAGTCTTGCTGGACGGCGCGACAGTCAATATCAACCCCGGCGAAAAGGTCGGCCTGGTAGGGCGCAACGGCGCGGGCAAGTCTTCGCTGTTCGCGGTCTTGAACGGCAGCCTGCACGAAGACAGCGGCGATTTCTCCATCCCCAGCCAGTGGCGGATGGCGCAGGTGGCGCAGGACATGCCGGAAACCTCGCAGACCGCCACCGAGTTCGTGGTGGAAGGCGATACCGCCTTGCTGGCGGCGCGGCGCGAAGTGGCCGAAGCCGAGGCGGGCGAGGACTATATGCGCATGGCGCATGCCTACACCGCGCTGAACGACGCCGGCGAGCATGACGCTCCCGCGCGGGCGCAGGCGCTGATCCTGGGCCTGGGCTTTAGCGTGGCCGAGTTGCAGCGGCCGGTGAACAGCTTTTCCGGCGGCTGGCGCATGCGTTTGCAGCTGGCGCGCGCGCTGATGTGCCCGTCCGATCTATTGCTCTTGGACGAACCAACCAACCACCTCGACCTGGACGCCTTGGTCTGGCTGGAGGCCTGGCTCAAACAGTACGCCGGCACCATGGTGGTGATCAGCCATGACCGCGAATTCCTGGACGCGGTGACCAATGTCACTCTGCACATCGACCACGGCAAGCTGGTGCGCTATGGCGGCAACTACAGCAAGTTCGAGGACATGCGGGCGGAGCAGATGATTTTGCAGCAGGCCGTGCTGGCCAAGCAGCAGGAGAAGATGGCGCATCTGCAGAAGTTCATCGACCGCTTCAAGGCCAAGGCCAGCAAGGCCAAGCAGGCGCAAAGCCGCGTCAAGGCGTTGGAACGAATGGAGAAGATTGCGCCGGTGCTGACCGAGGCCGACTTCCAGTTCGAGTTCAAGGAGCCGAGCAGCCTGCCCAACCCGATGCTGACCATGTCTCAGGCCTCGTTCGGTTATCCGGCGGCGGAGGGAGCGGAGGAAGGCGCGCCGCCCGTCGTGATCGTCAACGGGGTGAACCGCTCCGTGCTGGCCGGGCAGCGCATCGGCATTCTGGGCGCCAACGGCCAGGGCAAGTCCACGCTGGTGAAGACGGTGGCCGAAGCGCTGACGGCCACCGGCGGCGAGATCATACGCGGCAAAGGCTTGAACATCGGCTACTTCTCGCAGCAAGAGCTGGACGTGTTGCGGCCGGAAGACGATCCGCTGCAGCATATGCTGCGCTTGGCGCGAGAAACGCCGGCGCAGTTGCGACCGCCATCCAACGACTGCCGCGAGCAGGGGCTGCGCAATTTCCTCGGCACCTTCAATTTCAGCGGCGACATGGTCAAGCAGGCGGTGGGCAGCATGAGCGGCGGAGAGAAAGCGCGGCTGGTGCTGTGCATGATCGTCTGGCTGCGCCCCAATCTATTGCTGCTGGACGAGCCGACCAACCATCTGGACCTAGCCACGCGCGAGGCCTTGAGCGTGGCGCTGAACGAGTTCGAGGGTTCGGTGATGCTGGTCAGCCACGACCGCGCGCTGCTGCGCGCGGTCTGCGACGAGTTCTGGATGGTGTCGCGCGGCGGCGTCAGCGATTTTGACGGCGATCTGGACGATTATCAGGTCTATCTGTTGGAAGAAGCCAAGCGCCGACGCGAAGAGGCGGCCGGCAAGCGTTAAACGGGGGCAGGCCCGCCCTCAGTCGGGAAAGTCATAAAAGGCAGTGTCGCCATGGATCGTGGCGGCGCTGCCTTTTTGGTTTGGGGGTCAGTTCAGCGGCAGACCTGGGCGGCCTCAAGGCTTGGGCGTGAAGCCCAGCGCCGCCGAGTTGATGCAATAGCGCTCGCCGCTGGGCTCGGGGCCGTCCGGAAACACATGGCCCAGGTGGGCGTCGCATTCGGAGCAGCGCACCTCGGTGCGAACCATGCCGTGCGAGGTGTCGACGATGCGGGCGATGCGCGCGCCGGCGGCTTCGGCCCAGAAGCTGGGCCAGCCACAGCCGGGGTCGTATTTGGCGTCGCTGTGGAATAGCAGGGTGCCGCAGCAGACGCAGTGGTAATCGCCGGTTTCGGTGCGGGTATAGTGTTCGCCGCTGAACGGGTGTTCGGTGCCGGCCTGGCGGGTGACGCGGTATTGTTCCGGCGTCAGCTGTCTTTGCCATTCCTGATCGGTTTTTTGCAGGGCCATGGTGTGCTCCTTTGCGGATGGTTTCAGTCTATTTTAGGGCCGGGCGCGGCTGCGGTACATCCGGCCTTGAGGTTTTGCTTGCCTGCGGCGCGGGTGGCGAGGGCGGTGACGGGCTCCTGTCCTGCCCTTTAGTCGTGCCGGCGGCCCGCGGATGACAGCAACCGCATGGGGAGGTCGGGAGAACATGTCCTGTTTTATTTTTAATATATTAATTTAATTGGAAAGTACTTCTGAATAGCGCCTCTGTTTTCAAGCGTTCGGCGATTTTTCGTCTTTCCTCCAGGACGGTGTACTGTATTTGATACAAAAATCATTATCTGTTGTAAATTTTTGTTGTTTTTATTGGGGCGGGCCATCAGAGTGGCGGCAGTGTCCGGCGCCGGCCGATCCGGCCGTGGGAAAGGATCGGGAGGGCATCTTGGCATGCCGTGACGTGTGTGGATCAAGCGATTTATAAGCGCCTGTCCAAAGCCCTGCGAGCAAGACGAGGCAAGGTCTTGCGGCTGAAGACAAGGAATAAACAGGCGCTGGAGGGGCACTCTGAAGATGGATTCGCCGTGTTGCGCCCAGGGGGCGCAGCGGACTTTGAACAGGCTATTAAGGGGACTTCATGTTGAAGCTTGGAAACGGATTGATGACGCTGGCGAGCGGTGTTCTCGGCGTGTCATGGCTGCTGTGTCCTGAAGTGAGCGCGGCGGCCGCCACCGGCATCGTGGCGGTGAATAGCGGGCAGTGCTTGAATGTCGGCGGCGGTTCGACCAGCTCCGGAGCCGGCATCATTCAATGGCCTTGCTCGGCGGGGAGCAATGAGCAATGGACTTTCGTGCCCTTGGCAAACGGCTTCTACCACATCGTCTCGCAGAAATCGCAGATGTGTTTGAATGTGCCGGCTTCAAGCCGAAACCAGGGCGTTCAGCTGATTCAATGGCCATGCCAAAGCGTGGCGGTGGCCAATGATCAGTGGAAAATCCAGCCGGTGGATGTCGGCACTTACCATATCGTGTCGGCATCCAGCGGCCAGTGCGTGAACATCTTTTCCGGCGTTGCGACGCAGGGAACCAAGGTGGTGCAATGGCCGTGCCAGGGCAAGGCGCAGGTGAACGACCAGTTCATGTTCGATTATCCCGGCGCCAAAAGCGCGGCGCTTCCCTCCGCCTGGAGCGGTGTGATTCCTCTGCCGGTCACCCCGGTGGGCGTCGCCAATCTGCCGGACAACAAGTTGATGATGTGGTCCGCGGATTTTCCCGACGCCTTCAGCGGGGACAGCGGCAACGGCAATAGCAAGACCTATACCGCGCTGTTCGACGCGGCGAAGAACGCGCCGCTGCCGTTGACGGTGGTGACCACCGGCGCGAATCTGTTCTGCCCCGGCACGTCGATGTTGCCCAACGGCAATCTGCTGATCAACGGCGGCTCCAGCAGCCCTAAAACGCAAATATACGATTGGGCGGCCAAGCGCTGGAGCGCCAGCGGCAATATGAACATTCCGCGGGGCTATGAGGCCAATACCGTGTTGTCGGACGGCCGGGTGCTGACTTTGGGCGGTTCCTGGAGCGGCGGCTACAACAGCAAGAGCCGGCCCAACCGCAGCGGGGAGGTGTGGGGCAACGGTCATTGGACCGTGCTTTCCGGCGTGCCGGAAAACAATGTGATCGGCCCCGATCCGCAGGACGCCAACGG
The DNA here is from genome assembly GCF_024158805.1 of Chromobacterium sp. S0633. NCBI lineage: Bacteria > Pseudomonadati > Pseudomonadota > Betaproteobacteria > Neisseriales > Chromobacteriaceae > Chromobacterium > Chromobacterium sp. S0633. The sequence continues at coordinate 144,468 of NZ_JAMZGH010000007.1, forward strand.
CAGCGTGTACCGCGGCGACAACCATTTATGGCTGTTCGCCGGCAGCGGCGGGACGGTGTTCCATGCCGGCCCCAGCGCTCAGATGAACTGGATAGGCACCAGCGGAGCCGGCAGCATCGTTTCGGCGGGGACGCGCGGCAATGATCCTTACAGCATCAACGGCAATGCGGTGATGTTTGACGCCGGCCTGATTCTGAAGCTGGGCGGCGCGCCGGCTTATCAGCAGAACACGGGCACCACCTATGCGAGCAACTCGGCCCATCTGATCGATATCCGCGGCGGGCCCAAGGCCCAGGTGAAGGTGAAGTCGCTGCCCGGAATGAGCTATCGCCGCGCATTCGCCAATGCGGTGGCCTTGCCCGACGGCGACGTGGTGGTTGTGGGCGGACAGACGATACCGCAGCCGTTCACGGACTCCTATGCGGTGCTGACGCCGGAGCTGTGGAGTTCGGCGAAACAGGTGTTCCAGCCCTTGAAGCCCATGCAGGTGCCGCGGACCTACCATAGCACGGCGATCCTGTTGCAGGATGGGCGGGTGTTTGTCGGCGGCGGCGGCTTGTGCGGCGCCGGCTGCCCGCAAAATCACTTGAACGCGGAGATCCTGACCCCTCCTTATTTGTTGAACGCGGACGGCAGCCCGGCGGCTCGGCCGGTGATTAGCGCCGCGCCGGCGCAGGCGCGGCCGGGGAGCGTGATCGAAGTCAAAACGCAGCAGGCGGCGAGCCAGTTCGCCTTGATGAGGCTGTCCGCGGTGACGCATTCGGTCAACAACGATCAGCGTCGGATCGCTTTGTCGGTGTCGCAACTCGCGCCGATGGCGGGGGAAATGCGTTATTCCCTGCAGATTCCCGCGGATAGCGGCGCGGTTTTGCCGGGCTACTACATGTTGTTCGCGATGAGTCCGCAAGGGGTGCCCAGTGTCGCTCGCATCATCGCCATCAATTAAACGCGGCTTGGGCGCGCTCGCCTGCGGGCTTGCCCTGTGGGGGACGCCGTGCGCGGCCGGCGGCGAGGAGGCTGTGGACGGCGGCCGGCTGTTCTACGGCCAGACCGCCTTGGTCGGCCAGCTGTATGTCCATAACCGCCCCTTGGACAGCGAGTACGCGCGTTGCGCCAACTGTCATCGCCTGCAGGATCAGGCGCGGGCGGATGGCCGGTTTGCACCGGATTTGGGCGCGCGCTTCTTGACGGAGGCCAGCGCCAGGCGCGGGGGGCCGGAGCGGGCGTATACCGAACCGAGCTTTTGCGAGATGTTGCGTAGCGGGAAGGACCCGACCGATATCCTGATCGGCACGGATATGCCGCGCTACCGGCTGAGCGCGGCGGAATGCCGGGCTTTATGGCTTTTTCTACAGGGGCATTAGCATGCAAGGCAAGGGCGGCGCGCCGTTGAATCCGGGACGGCGGAGGTTTGCGATGGGCTTGGCGGGCCTGGCGCCTTTATGGCTGGCGGGGCCGGCCGCATTGGCCAAAACCGCGTGGGCCGGAAATCTGGCTCTGGCGCACGGAGAGATTTCTCCGCCGCTGCCGCTGCCGGACTTCATGCTGAATGACAGCGATGGTCAACGGCGCAGCTTTCACGCCTTGTCGCAGCGGCGCGTGACGGCGGTTCAGCTGATTTTCACCGCCTGCTCCAATGTCTGCCCGATCCAGGGCGCGACGTTTCGGCAAGTGCAGGATTTGCTGCCGGAATCAAAGCGGGCGCGGATACAGTTATTGTCGTTGAGTCTTGACCCATTGAACGATTCGCCGGAACAGTTGCGGCGGTGGCTGGCCCGGTTTCGGCCTAAACCAGGCTGGCGGGCGGCCCGCCCCGAGCTGGCCGACCTGGATCTGATGCTGGCCACGTTCAATCAGCGTCAGACGGATTTGAGCGCGCACCACACGGAGGTCTTGCTGGTGGATTCGAAGAGCCGCTTGGTGTGGCGCTCAACGGAGTTGCCGTCGGCGGAAACCATCGCGCGCACTCTGCTGGCCTTGGCGTAGTTGGCGGCCGGCCGCGCCCCGCTTGGGGGCGCGGCCGTCTTGCTATTGAATTTCGTCCAGCGCGGCGGCCAGGTGGGATTCGTCGGCCCATTGTTCAAGCCGCCATTGCCCGTCGCTATAGCTCAGCCAGTTCAAGGCCGCGTTGGGGATAGGGAAGTCGCGGGCTTCGGACATCGGCTTGCCGGTGGCCAGCCGGTACATCATTTCCAGCACGCCGCCGTGGGTGACCACCAGCAGGGTCTGGCCCAGATGGCGGCGGGCGATGCCGGTGAAGCCGTCGCGGATGCGGCCCATGAAGGCGTTGAGGCTTTCCCCGCCCTTGAGATCGTAGTCCGGATCGCGGGATTTGAGTTGCAGATAGTCGTCGCGGATGCTGTGCTCCGCCTCGGCGTAGGTCAGGCCCTGAAACACGCCCATATGGCGCTCGCGCAATTCGGCGCTGAAGGTGGGCGTCAGATTCAATCGCGCCTGCAGCGGCGCGGCGGTCTGGCGGGTGCGGGTCAGGTCGCTGACGTAGAGGGCGTCGAAGGCGTAGCGCCCCGGCCATAGCGCGCGGCTGAGGCTTGTCGCCTGTTCCTGGCCGGTGGGGTTGAGGGGGATGTCGGTGTGGCCTTGCAGTCGATATTCGCGGTTCCAGTCGGTTTCGCCATGGCGGACGATGCAAAAACGGGTGGTGTGCTGCATTCCTGTCTTTCTGATTTTCTAACTGCCGAATTGCGGCGGGGCGGAGTTATAGAATGCCCACGCCGGAAATGTCGCGCGCCAGGTTGGCGGCGTAGTTGTCGGTCATGCCGCCGACGAAGTCCAATACTTTCATATAGGCCTGATACAGGCTGTCGTCACTGCGGATGTGCTGTTCCAGCAAGCCCATGGCCAGGTGCTCGCGCGGGCTCAGGCGCTCGGCGCCCTTGCTGACGTAGGCGTGGGCGGCGGGGATCAGCGCGTCCAGGATGCCGGCCATGCACGGGTAGGAGGCGAGTTCGGTCACCAGCTTGGTGCGGTGGCGGTAGACCCGGGTGCTGGCCAGTTCCTTGGCGTGGATCAGCGCGTCCTGCACTTGGGCGCCGCATAGGTTGATCAAGTCCTTGGCCGGGAATTCGCCGCGCAGCAGGCTGTCGTGGTGCAGCATGAATTTCTCGGCCACTTCGCTGACGCAGCGGCCGATGGCGATGCCGCGCAGGGTGCCGCATTTCTGACGCACGTCCTGCATGTCCCAGATGCGTTCGTATTCGGTGAAGCCGGAGAACAGGGTTTCGAACTCTTTGAAGTCCAGGATGCCGATCTCCACCGCGTCTTCCAGGTCCAGAATGGCGTAGCAGATGTCGTCGGCGGCCTCCATCAGGTAGGACAGCGGGTGGCGGCTCCATTGCATCACGCCCTTGGGCAGCAGGCCCAGCTCCGAGGCCACGCGCTGGAAATAGGGCAGTTCGGTGCGGTAGATGTTGAATTTGTCGCGCGCCTGGGCGGCTTCGGCGTCCGATGTCCACGGGTATTTGATCAGCGCGCCCAGGGCGGCGGCGGTCAGGCGCATGCCGCCTTCGCCGGTGTACATTTCCAGCGTGGCCAGCATGCGCAGGCCGTGGGCGTTGCCTTCGTAGGTCTGCACGTCGCGGATTTCCTCCGGCGCCAGACCGTGCAGCCAGTGGGCGTTGCGTTCGGCGCGGAACCAGTCGCGCAATGCGTATTCGCCGGTGTGGCCGAAGGGCGGATTGCCGATGTCGTGAGCCAGGCAGGCCACTTGCACCACGGCGCCGATATCGTGCGGCGTGTAGTTGTCCGGCAGCAGATGGGCGTGCTGCATCATCATGCCAACGCGGTTGCCCAGGCTGCGGCCGACGCTGGCCACCTCCACGCTGTGGGTCAAGCGGTTGTGGGTGTGGTCGTGGCGCGCCAGCGGGTGTACCTGGGTTTTGCGGCCCAGCCGGCGGAAGGCGCTGGAGAACACCACGCGGTCGTGGTCGATGTGGAAGTCGGTGCGCAAGCCCGGGCTGCCTTCTTCGGTGGCCGGGGTGCGGGTTTCCTTGACGTGGCCCTGAATGACTTTGAAGCGTTTGGTGGAGAGGAGTCGTTCCCAATTCATGCGTGCGGAGGAGGTCATGGCGTGGCCCGTGGTGCTGTTGTATTGATGATATGGGCGCGGCGGGCAAAACAAAAGAGCCAGCGCGGGGCTGGCTCTTGGAATGGGGTCGCGGGTTTAGCGTTTGCCGGTCTGATTGCCGACCACGCCGCCCACCGCGGCGCCGCCCACGGTGCCGATGGCGTCGCCGCCGGTGAGCACGGAGCCGAGCACGGCGCCGGCGGCCGCGCCGATGGCGGTGTTTTGCTGACGCTTGGACATATTGGCGCAACCGGACAGCAGGCTGACGGCGATCAGGCTGGCGGCAATGGCTTTAACGGCGGATTTGCTGGTCATCGAAGTCATGGAAGTCTCCAAAAACATAAAGTAGGTCTTGTGTAGTTTGAGACGCTTGGAATGCCATCTGGTTCCTGTTTCTGCGCGCCTTTTCGTAACCATACGTACAGCATTCTATATGCTGTATTGATGATTTCCAGTACGCGGCGCGATATTAAGTAAACTAATTTGTTTACTTATTGCGATGGCGAGATTAGCATGGGCCATCGTCCCATTGGTATGCGTCATGAATGTTTCCCATCCCAAACTGATTTTGCTGACTGTCTGTCTGGTGGCGCTGATGAGCACGGCCGGCGTGGCCATGCCTTATCCCATCCTGGCGCCCATCTTCGTGAACTCCGTGCCGGATGCGTTCAACCACTTCCTGGGGCTGCCGCCCAAGCTGCTGTTGGGCGTGGCCCTGGCCGCCAATCCGCTGGGCATTTTGCTGGGCAGCACCTTGATTGGAGCGTTGTCGGACCGGCTGGGACGGCGGCGGGTGCTGACCGGAACCTTGTTGCTGACCTTTCTGGGCTATTTGCTGACGGCGTACGCCTTGTGGAGCCGCTGGTATCTATTGTTCGTGCTGGCGCGTTTCGTTACCGGCCTGACCGAGGGCAATGTGGCGGTGGCGCGCGCCATCGTGGCGGATCTGCATCCGCAGTTGGACCGCGCGCGTTCCTTCGCCATTCTCAACGCGGTGCTGTACACCGGCTGGCTAGTGGGGCCGCTGATCGGCGGTTTGACCTTGCCGCTGGGCGAGGCGGTGCCTTTCCTGCTGGCGGCCGGCGCCATCCTGCTGTGCCTGGGGGTGCTGCTGGCCTTCCTGCCGGAAACCGGCGAGCGCATGCACCAGGAGCAGTCCTTGCTGCAGGTGATGCGCGGCCAGCACTCTTTTCGTCTGCTGTCGGCGGACCCTTTGCTGGCGCGGCTGTTCTGGATGCAGCTGGCCTTCGCCGTCGGGGTCAACGCTTTTTACGAGTTCTACCCCTTGTGGCTGGTGGAGTACGCGCAGCTGGACAGCCGCGGCATCGCGGTGGTGACGGCGCTGATGTGCGTGCTGATGACCTCGGCCAGCGCCTTGCTGGGCAAACTTGGGCATAAACGGGCGCCGCTGGAGCTGGCGCGCATCAATGCGGCCTGGGTGGCCCTGGGCCTGCTGGGTTTGAGTTTGCTGGCGGATCTGCCTTGGCCGGGCATAGGCTTGATTGTGTTGTTGGGCGTGCCGCTGGCGATTTACAACGCCATCCTGCCCAGCTGGTGTTCGGAGCGCTTCGCCAGCCTGGGGCAGGGCAGCGTGATGGGTTTGCTGACCACGATCTTCTGCGTGGCCAATGTGTTGGTGGCCTTGCTGGGCAGCGTGCTGACCATTCTGGACACCCGTCTGGTGCTGGTTCTGGGCGCTTTGACGTGCGGCCTGGCCGCCGCCTGGCTGCAAGGCGTGATCCGCGAGGCGGAGGAGGTCCGGTGACCGCGGCGATGAATAGCGCGGATCGGCTGCTGTATCTGCTGAAAACGCGGGGGCCTCAGACGGCGCAGACGCTGGCGGCGGAATTGGGACTGACCAGCATGGGCGCGCGCAAGCATTTGCTTGCGCTGGAGGAGAAGGGGCTGGCGCGGATGGAGGCCCAGGCTCAGGGCGTGGGCCGGCCGGCCCAGCTCTGGCGCTTGACCGAGAGCGGCCATGGCCGTTTTCCGGACCGGCACGCGGATTTGACCTTGCAGTTGCTGGAGCAGGTGAGGGAGCTGTTTGGCGAGTCCGGCCTGGAGAGTTTGATTCAACGGCGAGAGGCGCAGTCGGAGGAGGAATATCGGCTGGCGATGTCCGGCGCGGACGGGCTGGGGGAGCGGGTGGCCGCGTTGGCGCGGCTACGCAGCCAGGAAGGCTATATGGCGGAGGCGCGCCTGGACGGCGACGGCTGGTTGTTGCTGGAAAACCATTGCCCGATCTGCGCGGCGGCGCGCCAATGTCAGGGCCTGTGCCGCTCCGAGCTGGCGCTGTTCGCCCGGGTGTTGGGGCCGGGCGCGGAAGTGCGGCGGCTGGAGCATGCGCTGGAAGACGGCGGGCGGCGCTGCGTGTACCGCATCCATCCCTTGGCGGAGTGAGGCGGCGCGGTGCTTGCTTTTTGAATTCATGGACTTGCGAGATCTGATTGTATTTCGCAATGCGGATTTACCGGGATAGTTTTATCAGGTACATTCCGGCGTTTTTCCACGTGGTTGGCGCTTGCCCCGACGCTGGGCGGCGCCTGTTCGGTTGTCGCTCCCCGTCCTGGGCGAGGCCCTTGCTCAGGACCGTCATGCATTTCACCATTTTCGACACGCCCGTGATCCGGCCGCTGTTCCGCTGCTTGTCCATCGCCATGCTCAAGCTGAGCGGCTGGAAGCTGCGAGGAGAGTTTCCCAAGCTGGACAAATACGTGCTGATCGGCGCGCCGCATACCAGCAATTGGGACTTTCCGCTGACGCTGGCCGTGTGCTTCGCCGCGCGGGCCAAGATCTACTGGATGGGCAAGCACACGCTGTTCGCCGGGCCGATGGGGCCGGTGATGCGCTGGCTGGGCGGCATTCCGGTCAAGCGGCATCAGAATAATTCCCTGGTGCAGCAGATGGTGGAAGTTTACCGGCGTTCGGACCGGCTGGTGGTGGCGATTCCGCCCGAGGGCACGCGCAAGGCGGTGTCCGAATGGAAGACCGGCTTTTATCACATCGCCTGCGGCGCGGAGGTGCCGGTGGCCTTGGCGTACCTGGATTACAGCCGCAAGGAGGCCGGTTTCGGCCCCATATTCACGCCCAGCGGCGATATCGACGCCGATATGCCGCGCATCCGCGCCTTTTACCGCGACAAGGTGGGCAAGCGTCGGAGCTGAGCCCGACTCCCGGAACCGCTTCAATGTCTGCCGCGCTGCAGCGGGGTGGATGGAACGGGGCCTTGAAAACCGTTTCGAAAGGCTCATGCGCCATGAGTCCATTCCGCTTTCTCAGTGGCTTTCGCCTTGTCTCGCTTTTGCTCGCGAGACTTTGAACGGGCTCTCAGGGCGCAGCGGCCTGGGCGACGGCGCTGACCGGCAGAAACTGCAGGAAGGGGCCGGCGATCAGCGATTGACCGAAGTCTATGGCGCTGCGGCGCAGTTTCTCGTCCGACAATTCCGCCAGCAAATCCAGCCTGGCCATCATTTTGCCGAACTCCCGCTCGAAGGACAGATTGCGCACGCTGCCGATTTCATTGGATAGCAAGACCGGCGCGCCGCTGATCTGGCGGTTGTTCAGCATCCAGGCCGCCACTTCCAGATTGTGCGAGGCGTTGGCCAGCTGCTGCGCGTCCAGCCCATGCACCAGGAACAGTTCGGTGCGTCCGCCGTAGGCGTCCACCAGCATGGAGCCCATGCCGTAAATCAAGGCGCCGGCCCGGTCGCCGCCAAAGCCGGGGTCGAAGGCCGCGCTCATCGCCGCGATCGAGCGCTGGCCGCTCAAGGCCGGCAGCGGGGCGTTGTTGCGGATGGAGCTCATGACCTGGCGCATCGCGGCCGGGTAGTCGGCCGCGCCGGTCTTGCGCCATTCTCTGGGATTGCGCTTGTACAGTTTTTCCAGCAGGGTTTGCAAGCTGGCGAGATTGTCGCGCATGGCCAGGTTGGCCATGCGATTGGCGCTGCTCTGCCCCAGCTCGTTGCCGCGAAAGTCGTCGCCGGCGACGGGCTTCTGCACCGGGGTGAAAGCGCAAGCGCTCAACAATAGCGCGACGAGCGGCAGCAAGGGCCTGAGCGACATGGGGGCTGAACTCCAAGAAGGTGGAATGCCCGTGGTGTACCACGCCCGCGACGGGCTTGGCAATGCGCGGCGAGCCCGCGCTTACGGCGTTTTGCCGGCGAACAGCGCTTTCCAGCCGTCCAGGCCCAGCTGTTTCAGCGTTTCGATATTCTTTTCATAGATGGCTTCCGCCTGCGGGAAGGCTTCCACCGCGCGGCCGATGCTGGCTTCGCGCAGCAGGTGCAGCGTGGGGTAGGGCGCGCGATTGGTGTAGTTCTCGATATCGTTGATGCCGGTGCCATCGAACTGGAACTTGGGGTGGAAGCTGGCCACTTGCAGCTCGCCGTCCAGTCCCATGTCTTCGACGATGGCGTCGGCGATGTCGAGGAAGTCGTTGAAATCCAGGAAGCGTTGCAGCGCGCGAGGGTGGATCAGCAAGGTGGTGTCGATCTCGTCCGGGCTGCTGTCGGCCAGCAGGCGCAGTTCGGAGGCGAGCTCTTGCGCCAACTGATCCGGCTGGGCGGCATCGCTGACCACGTAGCGCACCTGGTTCTTCACGTAGACGCTCTTGGCGAACGGACAGAGATTGAGCCCTATCACCGCTTTTTCCAGCCAGTCGCGGGTGGCGGCGATGATGTGTGCGTGATCGTCGGAGACGGACATGGGAATTCCTTGCGTTGAAGCGTAAATGCAAAAAACCCGGCGCGAGGCCGGGTTTTCATCAAGCTGTACTAATCGCGATGATTAGATGGGCTGGATGTTGGAGGCTTGTTTGCCTTTCGGGCCGTCTACGACGTCAAAGCTAACGCGCTGGTTTTCAGCCAGGGTGCGGAAGCCTTTGGCATTGATCTGGGAGAAGTGAGCGAACACGTCGTCGCCGCCTTCATCCGGGGTGATAAAGCCAAAACCTTTGGAGTCGTTGAACCACTTAACGGTACCGGTTGCCATTTTGTTAATTCCTCAAAACGAGCAGTTGAAATAAAAGGCACGAAGTTCAAGGGAAATGGCGACTGAGGTACGGACTTAATGCCACTACGACAACAACACATCCACAACTTGAGCATCCTGCGGCAGGAATAGTGCCTATAGTTCCGGGACATGGCAAGCGTTTTCTGCATGGCCGAAAGGGTTTTTATCCTGTTTTTTCAGTATCCCCTGGCATTTCTACCGGGTTTTCTCCATTTGGGCTCAGGCGCCGAAGTAACCGTCCCGCTCCGCGCGGTCCAATTCCACGCGCAACCAGTCCGCCGCCAGCGGACAGCCGTCCTCCACTTTGCCCACCGCCATGCTCAGCACTTGTTGCTTGCCGACGCCGTTTTCGCGCCAGCTTTGGCCGCCGGATTGCAGATTGAGCAAGATGGGCATCAATCGGTCTATCGCGCGGGCGAAACGCGCTTCCGCGCTTTGGCGGGCCTCGAACTCCTGCCACAAGGCCAGCAGCTCCGCGGCCATGGGCTGGGGCAGCAGGCCCAGGATGCGGCGCATCGCGGCCAGTTCCTCGGCTTCGCGCTCGGCGGCGCCGTCCGCGGCGTAGACGATGGTGTCGCCGGTGTCGATTTCGCCCAGGTCGTGAATCAGCAACATGCGCACCACCTTGTCGATGTCCACCGGCTCGGCGGCGAAGTCGCGCAGATTGAGGGCGAACAGCGCGATTTGCCAGCTGTGTTCCGCGGAGTTCTCGTAGCGGTCGACATGGGCGGCCTTGGTTTTGCGCAACACCGTTTTGAGTTTATCCACTTCAATAATGAAGGCGATGTGTTGTTGCAGCGTTTGCAGTGGGTTTTGCATGGGAATATCGGACATAAAGAGCGGACGATGCGCCGGGGGCGCAAATTATGCGCGGCGCGTGGCGGTTTGGAAAGGCCGCTGTCGCACGCTTTGCCGCATGCTGCATATACTGGAATGAAGGGCGATTGAAAATGGGAGGGGGCATGGGTAAGCAGGAGCTGACGCTGGAGATTGTGGAGCCGGAGGCGTTTCACGATTTCATGGAGGTGATGAGCGATTACGCGCCGCAGGTGGAGCACTTGGTTTGCCAGCTGGGTTTCGGCGACACCGACGCCGCTCAGATCGATCAGCTGTTTCGCTTGCTGCACAGCATCAAGGGCGACGCCAGCATGTGCCAGGTGCGCTTCGTGGTGCCTTTCGTCCACGCCTTGGAAAGCCTGTTGGAGCGGCTGCGCAGCGGCGAGGTGGTCTACGAGGACTCGATAGGCGATGTGATGCTGTTGGTGATGGACCGCTTGGGTCTGGCGCTGGAGGCGCTGGATAACCACGAACTGCTGGACGATCTGCAGCTGCCTTTGCTGATGCGGGCCTTGAACCAGGTGGCGGAGTGCCCGGTAGGCGAGCTGCTGCAGCGTTGTCAGCAATTGGTGGAGCAGATCACAGGCATTCCCTTGCACGTGATCGAGTCGGATGCGCCGGCGGACGCTGCCGCGCAGCTGAGCCAGGGCGATCTGGCTTTTTTCCGGCTATTGGCGCTGCAGTTCGAGCAGCGTCTGCCACAGTTCCAGGGCCGCACCGAGCGCAATCTGGAATTGGCGCTGGAGGCCAGCCGTCAGGCGCCGGGGATGGTGGACGACAGGCAACTGGAAGCGGCGGTGTATATGCACGATATCGGCATGATGCTGTTGCCGGAGTCGTTCTGGTTGAAAGTGGGGCGGATGAGCGAGGCCGAGCGCCTCCAGATGGCGGAGCATCCGGGTTGGGCGGCGGGCCTCTTGGAGAGGATGCCGGCCTGGGCCGACGCGGCGCGCATGGTGGCCCAGCATCACGAGATGCCGGACGGCCGCGGTTATCCGCAGGGCTTGCGCGGCGACGAAATTTGCAGCGGCGCGCGCATCCTGGCCCTGGTGGACGCGTTCGAGGCGGTGACCTTGAAGCACGCGCATCGGGGCTTGCGGCATTCGATGATGCGCGCCATCGCCGAGATCAACGCCTCGGAGCGTCAGTTCGATCCCTACTGGCTGGCGCGCTTCAATCAGGTGATCCGCATGCGGCTGGCGGCCTGCGCCAGACGGCCGCCGGGAGAGTAGCCGGTGTCAGACGCCGTGTTGTTTGAACCATTGCAGCATGCGCCGCCAGGCGTCGGCGGCGGCGGCGGCGTTGTAAGTCGGGCGGTAGTCGGCGTTGAAGCCGTGGTCGGCCTCCGGGTAGACCACGATTTCGGAGGGCTTGCCGGCGGCGCGCAGCGCGGCCTTCATCTTGTCCACCGATTCCAGCGGAATGCCCTTGTCCAGGCCGCCGTAAAGCCCGAGCACCGGCGCATGCAGCTGGGCGACGACGTCCAGCGGCTGGCGCGGGGTGTTGGCGCCGGCCTCGCCCTGCAGCCGGCCGTACCAGGCGGCGCCGGCCTTGAGCGCCGGATTGTGCGCCGCGTACAGCCACGTCTGGCGTCCGCCCCAGCAAAAGCCGGTGACGGCCGCGCGCTTGACGTCGCCGCCGTGGCCGCCGGCCCAGGCCAGCGTGGCGTCCAGATCGGCCAGCACCTGGCTGTCGGGCACCTTGCTGACCAGGCCGCTGAGCAGTTCGCCGATGCTGGCGACCTTGCTCGGGTCGCCCTGGCGGAAATAGAGCTCCGGCGCCACCGCCAGATAGCCGGCCTTGGCCAGCCGCCGGCACAGATCGCGGATATGCTCGTGCACGCCGAAGATTTCCTGCACCACCAGCACCACCGGCAAGGGCCCGCCGGCCGCGACGGGCTTGGCCATGTAGCCCGGCATGACGGCCGGGCCGGTCGGGATTTCCACCGCGCCGGCGCTGAGGCCGTCGCCGTCGGTGAGAATGGCGCTGGCGGCGATGGGCTGCACCGCCAGCGCGAAGCCCACGCCCACCGCGCTGTTCAAGAAGTCCCTGCGCGAAGCGTCGACGCGTCGATTGCTTGTCATAACGGCATTCTCCAACGAGGCAAGAGGATTGAAGCGACTAGATTAATGTCATCGGCATTGCATGGCAAGCCGGCGCGAGAGCGGGACCGCGGGGGCTTCCTTAGGCCGATGGAATGCGGCATTATTCACAGCCATTGAAGCATGACTTAACGAAACGTAAATAGATTATGCCGGACTCCTCCAAAGTGAAGTTGCCCACCAGCTTCTTGCGCATCGGCCAGCAATTGCCGGTCGACGTATACGCCAAGAACGGCCTGCTGCTGCTGAAAAAAGGCCATTACGTGCTGACGCCGGAGCAGCGCGAGCGGCTGGTGACGCTGGCGCACGGCGACAGCGAGGAGGTGGCGGCGCGCTTGGAGCGCGAACAGCTGGAGCGCGCGGCGCAGCGCGAAAAAGAGGCCGCGGCCCAGGTGCAGCCCAACCCCATCATGGAACTGGGCTTCCAGACCCGCCGCGCCGAGGGCCTGCTCTTGCACGGCTTGGCGGTGCCGGGCCTGGCCGGGCGGCTGGCGGACATGGCGGACGCGTTGATTCGGCTGGCCAGCAAACAGCCGGACGGGGTGCTGGCCAGCGTGTTGCTGACGCCCTATCGCGACATCGGCAGCGCCCACAGCGTGCACGTGGCGGCCATCATGGCGGTGCTGGGCCGGCGGCTGGGCATGGAGGAGGCGCGCTTGCAGGCGGTGGTGGGCGCGGCGCTGAGCATGAATCTGGCGATCACCGGCCTGCTCAATCAATTGTCGCGGCAGCCGACGCCGCCGGACGCCGCGCAGCGCGACGATCTCTACGCCCATCCCATCGTAGGCTCCGCCATTTTGCGCGAGGCCGGGGTGGTGGACGAGCACTGGCATCTTCTGGTGCAGACCCATCAGGAGCAGCGCGGCGGCGACGGTTACCCGCAGGGGCTGCGCGGCGAGGACATCCACCCGGACGCGGCCCTGCTGCACATGGTGGACGTGTTGTGTTCCTGCATCCATCAGCCTCAGCCGGCCTTGCCGGCGCTGGTGATAGGCAGCTTGTACCGCGGCGAGCTGGGCGATTTCGATCCGCAGCACGCGGCCTTGCTGATCAAGGAGCTGGGCGTGTATCCGCCCGGCAGCTTCGTCAAACTGGCCAGCAACGAGATAGGTGTGGTCACCCATCGCAGCGACAAGGCCAATGCGCCGCGCGTGGCGGCCTTGCGCAAGCTGGACGGCGCGCCGTACGCGGACGCGCTGCTGCGCGACACCCGACAGAACGCCTACCGGGTGCTGGAGGCCGTACCGCTCGCGGCGGCGACGGTGAAGCCGGCCTATCTGGCCAAGCTGTGGCAGAAGTGAGCGGGTTCGGGACCGGCTCGCGATCTACCGTGCGCGGACGGGCATAATACGGTGAGTGTGGCTTAAGAAAGGCTCATACATAGTATGAGCCTTTCGCTTTCTCGGCGGCCATGCCGGGTTTTGAGCTGGCTTCAAGGGTTTGAACGGAAGCTCAGAGCCGTGCTTGCCCCAGCGGCCGCAGCTGAACGCCGGACACGTCCTTGATCTTCCAGATGCGGCGGATGTGGGCGAGATCGCGCTCGGACTCATCGCGCAACCGCGCTTCCGGCAAGAAGCTCATGTCCACGTCCACATTGCCCAGATAAACCGTCTCGCCGCGCTTCAGCTCAAACGGCGCGGCCAGGCGGAAGCTGCGCATCTTGCGGCTGACGCCCCAGGCCCCGTCCTCCAGCCAGTTGGCCCAGACTTGCTCCACCCGATACTGGCCCGGCTCCAGCGTGAACAGCATCAGTTTGCCCTCCGCCATGGATGTGCCCTGCTCGCCGAACACGGTGTCGGTCAGCAGGCTGGCGCTGTCGGCCGCCACGACGCGGCCGGCGGCGTTGGCGATGTTCAGCCCCAGCGTCGCACTGTCCGGATTGGCGGATTTGCCGGTCAGCGACAGAATGGCGTAGCCGCGCTCGGCCGGCGGTTCCAGGGAGCCGCGCAGGCGTTCGGCCATGCCGGCGCAAGCGGAGAGCAGAAAAGCGCAGAGAGCGAGGACGAAGATTCGTGTCGGCATGGTTCTTCCTATCGTCCGCCGGAAGCGGCGGCTTGGCTGGAATTGTCCGCTGTTTGCGCTTGCGGCTTCAAGCCCAGCACCAAGAGCGCGCTGAGCAGCAGCGAGCCGCTGAGCCAGAAGTAAGCCAGGGTGTGGCTGCCGGTGGCGGCCTCGATCAAGCCCAGCGCGTAAGGGCCGATGAAGCCGCCGACATTGCCCACGGAGTTGATCAGGCCGATGGCGCCCGCCGCCAGCGTGCCGGTCAGAAACGTGGTGGGGATGGACCACCACACGCCCATCGGGCTGTAGACGCCGATGGCGACGACGGTGACCGAGAGCAGCGCCACGGCGATACTGTCGCTCAAAGCGCCGATCAGGAAGCCGGCGGCGGCGAACATGAGCGGCAGCGCCACATGCCAGCGCTTTTCCCCGCGGCGGGACGAGGAATGGCCCAGCCACAGCATGGCGGCCAGCGCCGCCAGCATGGGCACGGCGGAGGCGAGGCCGATGGCCAGCGGCGACCAGCCGGAGGCGTTCTTGATCACCGTGGGCATCCAGAAACTAAAGCCCCAGAAACCGGTAATCCATAGAAAATAGATCAGGCACAGCCGCAACACCGCCGGCTGCGCCAGCGCCTGGCGCAGCGTGGCCGGCTGTTGTTCACGCGTGGCGGCCGCTTCCGCCTTCAGCGTATCGATCAGATAGCGCTTTTCCTCCGCGCTCAGCCAGGCGGCCTGGGCCGGATCGTCCCGCAGCCACAGCAGTATGGCGAAGCCGTAAAGCACGGTGACGCCGCCTTCCAGCAGGAACAGGCTTTGCCAGCCCTTGAGGCCGAAGGGCTGCAGGCCCACCATCCAGCCGGCCAGCGGCGCGCCGACGATGGCGGAGACCAGCAGCGAACACAGAGTGATGGAAATGGCGCGGGCGCGGGTGTCCGCGACGAACCAGCGCGGGATCACCGAGGCGTAGATCACCGGGTAGAAGCTGGCCTCGCACACGCCCAGCAAGAAGCGCAGGACATAGAACTGCCACTCGTTCTGCACCAGGCCCAGCAGCATGCTGACCGCGCCCCAGGAGAACAGGATGCGGGCGATCCAGCGGCTGGGGCTCCAACGCTCGGCCAGGATGGCGCCGGGCACTTCGAACAGGACGTAGCCGGCGAAGAAGATGCCGGCGGCCAGGCCGTAGACCTTGGCGTTGAAGCCGAGGTCGGCGTTCATGGTCAGGGCGGCGTAACTGACGTTGACCCGGTCAAGAAAGGCCAGAACCGAGGCGATGAACAGCGGAGCGAGAATGCGCAGATAAGTTTTGCGCAGGACGGAGGTCTTGACGGTGTCGGAAGCCATGCGGCGCTTTCGCTTGAGGGTGGGATGCCGTCAAGATGCGCAGAAAGCGCCGCGCAGTCAATCCAGATGCGGTTCGAAGAATTCCAGCAAGCGTGACGGCAGCCAGTCCAGCGTGCCGGGGAAGGCGCCGGAGGCGAAGCCTACGTGGCCGCCGTGGCGGGGGAACTCCAAGGTGACGCTGGCGGCCACGTCGGTCTGGCGCGGCAGCGCCTGTTCCGGCAGGAAGGGGTCGTTGCGCGCGTTCAGCACCAGGGTGGGGCGGGCGATCTGGCCCAGCCGCGGTTTGGCGCTGGCGCTGCGCCAGTAATTGAGCGCGGTGCCGAAGCCGTGGATGGGCGCGGTGACCAGGTCGTCGAACTCGATGAAGGTGCGCGCGCGGCTGAGCTTGCCGCCGTCGAACAGGCCGGGATGGCGCTGCAGCGATTCCAAGGCCTTGGGTTTGAGCGTGCCCATGAACATGCGGGTGTACAGCAGTTTGCCCAGGCCGCGGTCCAGCCGGGTGCTGGCCGCCACCAGGTCCAGCGGCGCGGACACCGCCGCCGCCGCGCGCGGCAGCGCCTGCGCGCCTTCGTCCGCCAGATAGTTGAGCAGCATGCTGCCGCCCAGGGACACCGCGGCGGCGGCCAAAACGGGGAAGCGTTGCGCCAGCCGGCTCAGAATCCAGCGCACCTCGGCACCGTCGCCGGCGTGATAGGCGCGCGGCAAGGGATTGTCCACGCCGCCGCAGCCGCGAAAATGCGGCACCACGCCGTTCCAACCGCGCCGCTGCACCGCTTGCATCAGCGCGCGCGCGTAGTGGCTGTCGCTGCTGCCTTCCAGGCCGTGAAACAGCACCACCAGCGGCGCGCCGGGCCGTCCGGGCACGAAGTCCAGCGCGATGCGCGCGCCGTCCGGCGTGTCCCACAGTTCGCGGCGGTAGTCGGGGCGGCGGGTCTTGATCGCCAGCGCCGGCCAGATGGTTTGGGCGTGGCCGCCGCGCAGCCAGGCGGGAGACTGGTAAGCCATGGCTCAGTCCGGCTTTTTCTGCGCCGATTTGGGGCGGAAGGCCTTGACCACCGTCTCATGGGTTTCGATATAGGGGCCGTCCAGCAAGTCTATGCAATAGGGCACGGCGGCGAAAATGCCGGGCACTTCCACCTGGCCGTCGGCGCCGCGCAGGCCTTCCAGCGTTTCCTTGATCGCCTTGGGCTGGCCGGGCAGGTTGAGGATCAGCGCCTGCTTGCGGATCGCGCCCACCTGGCGGGACAGGATGGCGGTGGGCACGAAGCGCAGGCTGATCTGGCGCATCTGCTCGCCGAAGCCGGGCATTTCGCGGTCCGCCACCGCCAGCGTGGCTTCCGGCGTGACGTCGCGCGCCGCCGGGCCGGTGCCGCCGGTGGTCAGCACCAGCTGGCAGCCTTCCTCGTCCACCAGCGCCTTGAGCGCGGCTTCGATTTGCGGCTGCTCGTCCGGGATCAGCCGGGAGACGATGGCGAAGGGGCTGGCCAGCGCGGCGGCCAGCCAGTCCCGCAGCGCCGGGATGCCCTTGTCCTCGTACACGCCGCTGCTGGCGCGGTCGGAGATCGAGACCAGACCTACTTTCAGCATCACTCGTCGTCCTCTTGGTCCTGCTGGTGCAGGCGCGGCTTGCCCGGTTCGGGGATCACGTCCTTGACGGCCTGATAGAGCAGGCGGAAGGACTTGGGCGGTTTGTTGTCCTGTTTTTCCTTGCGCGCGTTGCGGATCAGCGTGCGCAGCTGTTGCGGATCGGCGGCCGGGAAGTCGGTGACGAAGTTGGCCAGCATCTTGTCGTCTTCCATCAGCCGTTCGCGCCAGCGCTCCAGCAGGTGCTGCCAGGCGATGTGCTCGGACGATTCGCCCTTGAGAATTTGCAGGTATTGCTGGATCGGTTCCGGGTCCACGTCGCGCATCAGCTTGCCGATGTATTGCAGCTGGCGGCGAAGCGCGCCGTGCGCGGTAAAGCGTTTATAGTCCAGAATAGCGGTGAGCAAGTCTTCCGGCAGCTGCATTTTTTTCAGCGTGTCCTTGGACAGCTCCACCAGTTCGCGGCCCAGGTCCTGCAGCGCATCCATATCGCGCTTGCGCTGGGATTTGCTGACGTAGCCGTCGTCCGGGCTGTCGTTCTGGTAATGGGTCATCGTTGGCAATTCTCAATCGGTTTTCTCAAGGCTGGTATGATACCGGAAAAGGCCTCCGGCCGTTTCGACCATTGCGAAAGACACTATGGCAGACAAAACATTCAGTTTCAGCCAAGCCGCGCTGGAGGACATCGCCTCCCGCGTGATCGAACTGGCCAAGGCCGAGGGCGCCAGCGCCGCCGAGGCCGACGTTTCCGAAGGCCTGGGCCAGACGGTGAGCGTGCGCCTGTCCGAGGTGGAAACCATCGAGTACAACCAGGACAAGGGCGTGGGTGTGACCGTCTACCTGGGGCAGAAGAAGGGCCATGCCAGCACCTCCGATTTTTCCGAAGAGGCTTTGGCGGACACCGTGCGCGCGGCGCGGGACATCGCGCGCTACACCGCCGAGGACCCTTGCGCCGGCCTGGCCGATTCCCAATTGATGGCCACCGAGTTTCCCGATCTCAGCTTGTACCACCCGTGGGCGCTGCCGGTGGAGGAAGCCATCGAGCTGGCCAAAGCCTGCGAGGCCGCCGCGTTGGCGGCCGATCCGCGCATCCGCAATTCCGAGGGCGGCACCGCGTCCTCGCAGTCCAGCCATTTCGCCTACGCCAACAGCCACGGCTTCATCGGCGGCTACGCCAGCAGCCGCCACAGCATTTCCGCGGCGGTGGTGGCCGAGGACGGCGGCGCGATGCAGCGCGATTACTGGTATTCGTCGGCGCGGCGGCGCGAGGACTTGGACGCGCCGGAGGCCATCGGCGCCAAGGCCGGCCAGCGCGCGGCGCGGCGGCTGGGCGCGCGCAAGGTGAAGACCGGCCAGTATCCGGTGGTGTTCGAAGCGCCGATCGCCGCCTCGCTGCTCAGCCATCTGGTGGCCGCCATCAGCGGCGGCAGCCTGTACCGCAAATCGTCCTTCCTGCTGGATTCTCTGGGCAAGCCGGTGATGTCGGCCAACATCACCGTGGACGAAGATCCCTTCTTGCTGCGCGGCATGGCCAGCGGCGCCTTCGACAACGAGGGCGTGGCCACGGTGGCGCGCCGTCTGGTGGACAAGGGCGTGCTGCAGGGTTATATGCTGGGCAGCTATTCGGCGCGCAAGCTGGGCATGCAGACCACCGGCAACGCCGGCGGTGCGCATAATCTGGTCGTGCATTCCACCGGCGAAAGCCTGGAGGAGTTGCTGCAGGCCATGGGCACCGGCCTGCTGGTGACCGAGCTGCTGGGCCAGGGCGTCAACACCGTCACCGGCGATTACTCGCGCGGCGCGGCCGGCTTCTGGGTGGAGCGCGGCGTGATCGTGCACCCGGTGGAGGAAATCACCATCGCCGGCAATCTGCGCGAGATGTTCATGCAGATCGACGCGGTGGGCAACGACGTGCTGGAGCGCGGCGGCCGACAGATGGGCTCGGTGCTGTTGCGCAGCATGATGGTGGCCGGCGAAGCTTGAGGCCTGAGGCCGGCGATGGCGGATCTGTTCGCGCCGGAAGAGGGCGGCTGGCTGGAGCGCCTGTCGCTCGGCGCCGCCTTATTGCACCGCCGCGCCAGCGATATCGACGCGGCGCTGCTGGCGGAAGTGGAAGCCGTGCTGCGGCAAGCGCCGCCGCGCGGCATGCAGACGCCGGGAGGGCGGGCGATGTCGGTGGCCACTTCCAGCTGCGGCGCTTGCGGCTGGGTATCCGACGCGCGCGGCTACCGCTACGCCGAGCGCGATCCGGACAGCGGCCAGCCGTGGCCGGCGATGCCGGCCTTGTTGCGCGTCTTGGCCGAACAGGCCGCCGCCGAGGCCGGCTTCCCGGATTTCGCGCCGGATGCCTGCCTGATCAACTGCTATGCGCCGGGCGCCAAGATGTCCTTGCACCAGGACAAGGACGAGCGCGATTTCGGCGCGCCCATCGTATCCGTGTCGCTGGGTCTGCCGGCGATCTTCCTGTTCGGCGGTCTTAGCCGCGCCGAGCGTCCCGGCCGCATCGAGTTGCGCCACGGCGACGTGCTGGTGTGGGGCGGGCCGGACCGCATGCGTTTCCACGGGGTGCTGCCGGTGGCGGAGGGTGAACATCCTTTGCTGGGGCGCCGCCGCATCAATCTGACTTTTCGCAAGGCGCGCTGATCCATGGCTGAACCGGCCGATTTTGTTTCGCTGTCTTTATCCCTGTCTTTGCCCGCGGATTTTCGCCGGGACGACTTCATGGCCTTCCACCGCCGCGACGCTCAGGAGCTGTCCGAGCGGGTGACGGCGCTGAGCCTGAGCAAGGGCTTGCTGTGGCGCGGCGAGCCGGCCTGTCTGAGCATGACGTTCGCCGCGGACGCGGTGCGGGTGGGGCTGGACGCGGACGTTTCGCCGCAGGCCGGCGACGCGGCGGCCTTGACCGCCATGGCGCGCCGCATGCTGGGCTTGGCGCAGCCGGTGGCGGATTTCGAGCGCGCGCATCGCGGCCATCCGCAGCTGGCCGGCCTGATCGCCGCGCGTCCCGGCTTGCGCGTGCCGCAGACCACCACGCCGTTCGAGGCGCTGGTCTGGGCCGTCACCGGTCAGCAGATCAGCGTCCACGCCGCCATCTCGCTGCGGCGTCGGCTGATGCAGTTGGTCGGCAAGCGCCACAGCGGCGGTCTGCTGTGCCATCCGTCGCCGGAGCAATTGGCGGAGCTGGAGGCGGACCAACTGGGCCAGGCCGGCTTCTCCCGCGCCAAGACCCGGACCTTGCTGGAACTGAGCCGGCAGACGGCCGACGGCGGCTTGCCCTTGCAGGGCTGGCTGGACGGCGGCGCGCCGGAGGAGATCGCCGCGCGCTTGCTGGCCTTGCCCGGCATCGGCCCGTGGACGGTCAGCTACGCGCTGTTGCGCGGCTATGGCTGGCTGGACGGCTCCTTGCACGGGGACGTGGCGGTTCGGCGCGGCCTGCAGCGCTTGCTGGAGCGGGCCGAGGCGGTGTCGCCGCGCGAAACCGAGCAATGGCTGCAAGGCTTCGCGCCGTGGCGCGCGCTGGTGGGCGCGCATTTATGGGCCATGCAGACGGCGGCTGCTTATTGAGCCTGTACGACCGATTTCCTCCGCGCGAAGTTGGTGCTGGCCGCGGCGTTTGACTATGCCTAAATAGAACAAGAAGCCGTGCGGCGTCGGGCATGCCGATCCGCCGCCAATATAGCCACGCGAGGTGCGGGATGGGGAGGCAATCCGATATCGGGCTGGTCTTGTCGGGCGGCGGCGCGCGCGCGGCTTACCAGGTGGGGGTGTTGCTGGGAATTGCCCGGCTGCTGCCGGACGCGCGCGTCAATCCCTTTCCCATTATTTGCGGCACGTCCGCCGGGGCGATCAATGCGGTGGCGCTGGCCTCCGGCGCCGGTAATTTCCATCTGGCGGTGTCCACGCTGGCGCAGATGTGGAAGCAATTGCACATCCAGGATGTCTACGACGCCAGTTCCGGCTATTTTCTGAAGACTTTTCTGCATTTCGGCCTGTCCATCCTGTCCGGCGGCCGTCTGTGGCGCAATCCCAAGAGCTTTCTGGACAACGCCCCGCTGCGCGAGCTGCTGACCAAGGTGATGGTGTTCGAGGGCATAGACCATTCCGTGCGTCACGGCGCGCTCAAGGCGCTGGCGCTGACGGCTTCTTGCTACACCACCGGGATGTCGGTCACTTTTTTCCAGGGCGCGGACAGCCTGGAGGAGTGGGAGCGCTATCAGCGGCTGGGGCTGCGCGAACGCATCAATATCGAACACATGATGGCCACCTCGGCCATTCCGCTGATTTTCCCCTCGGTCTGCCTGGGCGAGAAGTTTTACTGCGACGGCGCGGTGCGGCAGCTGTCCCCCTTGTCGCCGGCCTTGCACCTGGGCGCGGAAAAGCTGTTTGTCGTCGGCCTGGCCAGCAAGCGGCCGGACACCATAGAACGCCGCCACAGCGGTTTCTATCCGTCGCCGGCGCAGATTTTCGGCCATCTGCTCAATAGCGTGTTCATAGACAGCATGTCGGTGGACATGGAACGGCTGACCCGGGTCAATCACACCGTGTCGCTGCTGCAAAGCCATGAGGATCTGGCGCGGCAGACCCAGTTGCGCAAGGTGGACATCTTCATGCTCAACCCCAGCAAATCGCTGGAGGGCATCGCCTACAAGCACACCCGGCTGTTTCCGCCCTTGCTGCGCTTCCTGCTGAAGGGCACCGGCGCCACCCGTCACCGCGGCACCGCCCTGGCCACTTATCTATTGTTCGAGCCGGGCTACACTCGCGAGCTGATCACGCTGGGCTATAAGGACGCCTTGCATCAGAAAGAGGCGATACGCCGCTTTCTGGAACTTTAAGCCGCGGGGCGGTTCTGACTCCTCCATGTTGTATGGCACAATCATGCGCCATGACGTAATACCGCCAAACATTGAGGAAGATATGGGCTTGAGCAACCGACAAGGTTTTCTGCTGATCGCCGCCGCCTGCGCCGGCGCGATGGGTTTTGCATTGTTCGCGCAATACCAGCTGGGCCTGGAGCCGTGCCCGCTGTGCATTTTCCAGCGCATCGGCGTGATCGCCGCGGGCGTGATCGCCTTGCTGGCGGCGCTGGTCAATCCAGGCCGTTGCGGCGCCAGGGCCTGGGGCGGTTTGACGATTCTGGCCGCCTTGGCGGGCCTGTCGGTGTCGCTGCGCCAATTGTGGCTGCAACATCTGCCGGCGGACCAGGTTCCGGCCTGCGGTCCCGGCCTGGAGTTCCTGATGGAGTCCTCGCCGTTGACGGAGGTGATTTCCAAGGTGTTCAAAGGCAGCGGCGAGTGCGCCACCGTGGAGTGGACCTTCCTGGGGATGGCGATGCCGTTCTGGGTGGCGGTCTTCTTCGTCGGCGTGATCGGCTTCGCCGGCTGGTTGATGGCGCGCAAGTCCGCCTGACGCCGGATTGCCGCGCAGCGAAGGCCGCCTTGGGCGGCCTTTTTCTTTGGGTCATGATCTTATTGCATGCTTAAGATGTAAATAATAATGACGGCATCGGAAACCGCGCGGCGGGCAGGCGCGCCTGTGCTTTTATCGCCACAGCTGAAATTTATTTAAGATGTTGATTTTAAATGGATGTGTGGTTTTCCGGCCTTGGGGAGGGGGCCGGCGACTACCGCCAATCTCTTTGTAGCGCCCGCTGCGGCAGCTTAGGGGCGCGCGCCGCGACCGGCGAGCGCACTACAAGGGGGTAAGGAGATGAAACGCAGCTATCTGGCGGTTGCCGCGGCGGGCATGGGCTTGGGCATGGGCGCTTGGGCGGAGGAGGCCGTCCCGCTGGAGCGGGTGACGGTGACCGGCTCCAATATCAAGCGCATCGGCAAGGAAAAGGCTTTGGCGGTGGAGGTGATCAAGAAAGAGGATATCGACAAGACCGGCGCGTCCACCGTGATCCAGTTGCTGGACCGGCTGCCGTCGGTGGGCAGCCTGCTGGCCGGCACCAACTCCAACAGCTTTGCCGCCGGCGCAGCCACCGCCGGCCTGCGCGGCATGAGCTCCAAGTACGTGCTGGTCTTGCTGAACGGCCGTCGCTTGCCCAATTACGCGATGTTCATCAGCGGCACCGACGCCTTTGTCGATCTGAACACCTTGCCGCTGTCGGTGATTGAATCGGTGGAGATTCTGCGGGACGGCGCATCGGCCATTTACGGCTCCGACGCGGTGGCCGGCGTGATCAACTTCAAGACCCGGCGCAACTTCCGGGGCGCCGAGGCGGCGCTGCGCGGCGGCGGCAATCTGGATGGAGACGGCATCGAGCAGGGGCTGAATCTGAGCGGCGGCTTCGGGGATCTGGAACAGGACGGCCAGAACCTGCTGCTGTCTTTCGACGTTTACCACCGCGAGCCGGTGTTCAGCCGCAACCACGACGCCACTCGCAGCAACGATTACCGTTTTCAGGGCGGGCCGGATCTGCGCAGCGGCGCGCAATGGGGCTATTGGAACGACCGCACGCCCAACGCCGACAGAAGCAACGCGCTGGCCAAGCCCTTGCCCGGCTGCCCGCCGTGGCGGCTGACCACCCGGCCCAGCGGAGCCGCGCTGTGCGTGTCCGACGTGGATGAGATGGGCGCTCAGTTGGCGCCGCGCACCAGTCGTTACGGCTTGATGGCCCATTACACCCGGCGTTTGAGCGGCGACGCGGAGTTCTTCGCTGAGCTGGGGCTGAACCGCACCGAGACGCCGCTGGACGGCGCTTATTCCTTTGTGCAGACCATTGTGTCGCCCAATTGGGCGATTTATCCGCGGGACGGCGGCCTGGCGTCGGTGTATCCGGACTTCAAACCCACCGACAATCTGCAAATCACCCGCAATCTGTCGGAGAACGGCCGGCGGCTCAACGAGATCACCAGCGACACGTATCGCGCGGTGCTGGGCGGGCGCGCCTTGTGGCGCGACTGGGATCTGGAGAGCTCGCTGAACCTGGGTTTGAACAAAGTGGAGGCGAGGCAGAACAATGTGGTGTTGAACGACGCTTTCCTCGCCATGTTGCGGAACGGCGCCGACGGCGGGCCGCTCTATAACCCGTTTTCGCAGCAGAACGACGCCGTCGCGCTGCGGCCGTATCTGGCCACCATCGCCAACACGTCCTCGTCGCGTTTGTCGGCGTTTGAATTCAAGGCCAGCAATGATGAGTGGTTCAGGCTGCCGGCCGGCCCCGCCGGCTTCGCCGCCGGTCTGCAGTGGTCGCATGAATCGATAGACGCGCAGCCGGACCCGCTGCTGCAAACCGGCAAGATCATGAATTTCGCCGTCCAGCAAAGTCTGCGGGCCAGCCGCTCGGTGCTGTCCGCTTTCAGCGAAGTCAATTTGCCGGTGTTGAAGAATCTGGAGGTCCAGCTGGCGGTGCGCGCCGACCGCTACAACGATTTCGGCGACACCTTCAACCCCAAGCTGGCTTTTTCCTTCCGCCCCTGGGAGCCGGCGATGCTGCGCGGCTCCGTCACCACCGGTTTCAAGGCGCCGACGCTGCCTCAGCTGTACGCGTCGCGCCAGGCCTACACTTCGGTGTACGACTACGCGCAGTGCGCCGACCGCGGCATCGCCCGCGAACGCTGCGGCCTGGCCAGCAATCAGCTGCGCAGCGGCGGCAACCCGGGGCTGAATCCGGAGGAGTCGCGGAACTACGCGCTGGGCCTGGTGCTGCAGCCGACTCCGGCGCTGTCGGCCACCGTGGACTGGTACCGGATCGAGGTGTCCAACACCGTGCAGTCGCTGGACCCGCAATACGTGCTGGACAATCCGGACCGTTTTCCCGGCTTCGTGGTGCGCAAGCCCGCCGATCTTCCCGGCGTAAGGGGGGATATCGACTACATTTCCGCGCCGTACATGAATATCGGCAAGACCCGGACTTCCGGCGTCGACATCGATGTGCAGTACGACTGGTCGCTGGGCGCTTACGGCAAGCTCAAGTTCCGCAACGCGCAAAGCCGCATCTTCAGCTACCGGGAATCGCAGACCGAGACCGATCCGATGCTGGAGTACGCCGACTACGGCGCGCAGCCGCGCTGGAAAAACGTCTTTGAAGTGAGTTACAGCCGTGGCGGCTATTCTGTGGGGCTGACGGCGCGCAGTTACGCGTCTTTCAAGAACCTGTACTCCCAGCTGTACCGCAATGCCGGGGACGTGAAGGAGAGGGTGGGATCCTACACCGCGCTGGATCTCAGTGTCGGCCTGAAGCCGAGCAAGGGCTTCAGCGTCAGCGGCGGCATCCGCAATCTGGGCAACCGGATGCCCAGCTACGCCACCGGGGCCGGCTTCAGCGGCGGGGCGGCCGCTTATTCCGGTCCCGCCACCGACTTATGGGGAAGGATGTTGTACCTGTCCGGCCGTTACGCGTTCTAGGAAGGCGGGTAGGCCCAGGCATTGCGAGGCGAGGCCGTCGGAGCGGGATCAGCGCTGGTGTTGAGGCGTCAAGGTGGCGGGGGCGGGGCTGACCGCGTTGCGGCCGGAGCGCTTGGCGATGTAGAGCGCGCTGTCGGCGTCTTCGTAGAAGGTGCGGCCGTTGTCGTCCGTTTCCGGCACCCTGGCGGCGACGCCTATGCTGCAGGTGACTTTGCGCAAGGGGCTCTTCAAATGCGCCAGCTCCAGTTCTTCCAGCCGGGCGCGGAAGCCTTCCGCCGCGGCCACCGCCTGGTCCTGCCCGCATTCTTCCAGCAGCACGCCGAACTCTTCGCCGCCCAGCCGCGCCACGATGTGGCGACGGGGGCTGAAGTAGGCGTTCAGCTCTTGCGCCAGCCTTTGCAGGATCAGATCGCCGGCGTAATGGCCGTAGTGGTCGTTGTAGCCTTTGAAGTTGTCCACGTCCAGGATCAGCAGCGCCAGCGTCTTGCCGGCGGCGCGGTGCTTGTCCAGCGTCGGCGCCAGGATTTCGTCGAAGTGCCGGCGGTTGTAAAGCCCGGTGAGGCCGTCGGTATTGGCCTGCAGCAAAAGCTTGGATTGCCGCGACACGAAGCGGACGCTGCCGGCCAGCCACAGCAGGATGGCGGTGGTGACGCCGCTCCAGAACACCGAGGCTAGCGTCAGCAGCAGGACGCTGAGCACCAGCACGCCACAGGAGGCCAGCAGATAGGCCGGCAGAATGCCCTGGCGGTGCTTGTAGCGGCTGAGCAGCAGGTCCAGCAGCAAGATGGCCAGCGCGTTGATGACGGCTTTCCATCCCAGCGGCAGCGGCACCGGCGTGTTGTCCTGTTGCAGCCCATGAAGCAGGAAGGCGTTGATTTCCACGCCGGGCATGCCGCGGTTGTTGGCCGACAGCGGCGTGGCGTGGATATCGCCCAGGCCGGTGGCGGTGGCGCCCACCAGCACGATCTTGCCGGCGAAGAAGGCGGGAGGCAGTTGATTGAGCGCGTCGATATAGGACACTTGCTGGAACGGCGGCGGGCCGGACAGATAGGGCACCATCACCGGGTCTTCGCGCAGCCAGCTGCCCGGCTTGCCGTGCGGCATCGCCATTTTCTGCTGCTCGGACTGGCGCTGGCCATTGGCCAGATCCAGCACCGCCTGCGCGAAATTGGGGTGGTGGGGCGAGCCCAGGCCCGCTTTCAGATAGACGCGGCGGATCACGCCGTCGCTGTCCAATTCGTAGTCGGTGTGCCCCAGGCCGGCGCTGGCGGCGGCGATGGCGGGCAGGGGCCGGGTCTCGGTCAGGCGGTTGTCCTGCATTTCCGGAAACACCGGGCTAATGACTTTGCCGTTGCGGCGGATGGCGTCCGCCAGCGCCTGATCCGACTCCGGCATATTGTGCGAGGGCTCGGCCAACACGATGTCCAGGCCCACGGCCTTGGCCTGCGCCAGCTTGTCCACCAGCTGGGCGTGGAATTCGCGCGGCCAGGGCCAGCGGCCCAGCTCCGACAGGCTGCGCTCGTCCACCGCGACGACGACGATGTCGCTGGTCTGGTTATGGTTGGACTTGATCCGGATCAGCCCGTCGTACAGCCAGAAGTCCAGCCGCAGCAACAGGCCGGAGAGGGTCAGCAGAGCCGCCAGCAAGGCCAGCAAAAAAGGCAACAAGCGCAGAATCTTGTCGCGATAGTAAGTTAGCATGTTGCCATTCTAGGGAAGTTTTCCGGGAAGAGTGAGCATTTCTTGCTCTTCCGTCGCCAAGTAGCCGTGTTCTCCCTCGATCTTGACGCTTGCCTTGTATTGCCCGGCCGGCAAGGCTTCCAGCGCCTTCAGCTCCCATTGCGGCTTATCGCTGCTCAGCGAGAACGGCTGCGCGTTGGCGGCCTGGGCCGCGGTCAGCGTCAGGGTGTAGCGCGCGCGGGCGACGGGATAGGGGCGGGCCGCCAGCACCGGGGTGGTTTTGTCCAGGCGGCTGAGCCAGCCCTTGGTCTCCACTTTTTGCGCGGCGGAGAAAGGGCCCGGCCGGCCTTGCGCGTCCAGCCGCGCCAGCCTCCAGTACCAGATGCCGGATTCCGGCAACTCGGTTTTGAACTCGGCCTCGGCCACGCTCTGTTCCAGCAGCGGCTGGGCGAAATCCGGCTGACGCGAAATCTGCAGCCGCAGCGGGCGTTCCGCGCTGGCGTCCACCCGCAAGGTCAGGGATTTGCCGCGCAGCTGGACGCCGTCCGCATGGGTGAACAACAGCGGCGGCAGCGGGTAGGCTTGCAGCTTGAAGCTGCGCGTGCTGTCGTAGCCTTCCAGGCCGGAGCGGTTCTTGGCGCGGACGTGCAGCACGTAGTCGCCATTGCCCGGCAGGCGCGGATAGTAACGCGGCGCCTGCAACTGGCGCTCGGCCAGGCGCTTCTTGCCGCTCAAGGTCACGCGGTAGGAGGCGGCGCGTTCGTCGCGCTGCCACTCCAGCGGCGGCGGGTTGAACTGGCTATTGTCCGCCACGGTGGACAGGTCCGGCGGCGGCGGCAGTTCTTCCGGCTTGCTTGGCCCGCTTTTACGGCTGGACAAGGTGCCGAAACCGGCGGGCACGTCCACCTTGCTGCGACGGCCCTTGACCTCCACGCTGCCTTTGAGCACTTCCGCCAAGGTGTCTTCGCCGCCGGCGGCGTTGACGCGGAATTCCGTGCCGCGCACGGTGGTGACCGCCGACGGGGTGCGGATCTCGTAGCGGCTGGGCATCAGGATGTTGGGAATCACCGAATTGCCGGTGCTGCCGTTGTTCAGCTTGATCTGGGACTGGATCGCCCCGGTGCTGGGGTAATAGACCTGGGTTTGCAGGCTCAGATCGGTATTGGCGTTGATCACCAGCGAGGAGCCGTCGACGAAGCGCAATTTGATCATGGCGTCGTTGCCGGTCGTGAAGCGGGTGCCTTTGGGGTATTTCTTGCCCACCGCCAGATCCAGCGGCTTGCCCTTGGCGTCGGCCGCGGCGGATTCGCCGGCCATGTCCTCCAGGGTGGCGTCGGATTGCGCCTGCCGGATCCAGGGGTAGGGGACCCGCAGGATGCTGCCGGGGATCAGCCGATAGGGGTTGGCGATGCGATTTCTGGCTTGCAGCTTCGGCACATAAGCGGGAGACGACAGATGCTCGGCCGCCAGCGACCACAGATTGTCGCCGTTTTTGACCGTATATTCCCAGATGGCCTTGTCGGCGGGATCGCCCGCCAGGGCCAGTGTGCTGGCGAAGCAGCCAGCCGCCAGGATTAAATTGCGCATAGTTGAATCTCTTTATATGGAATGCAGAAAGTCAACCAAAAGTATCACCGCAGCCCAGACGCATTGCAAGCTGATAAGCAATAGAATGGTAGTTGTTTGTCCTAAGTTGGGCGATATGCGAATGCTTGCTTGAAATATGCGACGCAAAATGCAAAAAAGCAGCCTAAAGGCTGCTTTTTTGCAATGCTTGGCGGAGTGGACGGGACTCGAACCCGCGACCCCCGGCGTGACAGGCCGGTATTCTAACCAACTGAACTACCACTCCAACCGAAACTTTGGTGGGCGTTGACGGAGTCGAACCGCCGACATTCTGCTTGTAAGGCAGACGCTCTACCAACTGAGCTAAACGCCCGAATCCGGGTACTGCTTTCAATACTGTTGGCGGAGTGGACGGGACTCGAACCCGCGACCCCCGGCGTGACAGGCCGGTATTCTAACCAACTGAACTACCACTC
>NZ_JAMZGH010000080.1:0-11867 GCF_024158805.1 Chromobacterium sp. S0633
CACAAGCAATACCGACACTGAGTGGCGCTACATTCCCGTACGCCGGTTGTTCAACAGCGCCGAAAAAGACATCAAAAATATCATGCGCTCCATGGCATCCGAGCCCAACAACCAAGCTAGCTGGGTCAAAGCCCATGGTGCCATTGACAACTATCTACGCGCGTTGTGGCGCCAGGGTGCTTTGCGAGGCCAGACCGCAGAAGAGGCTTATTACGTTAAGGTAGGCGAAGAGACCATGACGCCAGATGACATCGACAACGGCAAGTTGATCATAAAAGTCGGCATGGCCGCGGTGCACCCGACGGAATTCATCATTCTGCAATTTATTCAAGGGGGGACATCCACCTGAAAGGCACGAGGCCACAATTGCTTGGTGCCACCCTACCATACACAAACCTAGCCAGCCCAACAGTCCCGGAATCCTATAGTTCGACACATAAGGAATGTACGATGTCTCAAACCATGCCAGGCGTGAACATTTCAAACGAAGTGGTGACACTGGCGGCACAGCAGGATGCCAGCGCCGTGCCTGTATTCATCGGCTACACCCAAACGGGTGAACCCTTGCAAATGGTCTCGGTGTCATCTTGGGAGGAGTTTCAATCCACCTTTTTCCCGTCGGCCAATATTGCACAGCGGGCAGAACAAGAGTCGTCGGCGCTTTACCAGTCTTTACGTTTGTATTTTGACAATAACGGCGGAGAATGCTACGTGCTACCCGCAGCCCAGATCACTCAACTTGAAACAGATGCCGACAGCGTCGCGCAGCAACTGATCGCCGCGCTCGAGAGCTCCGCCTTAGCAGACCATGAAGCGCCCACTCTGCTGTGCGTGCCGGATATCGTAGAATTAGTCGGAGATATATTTCCAGCCGGTCCGTGGCTGCAGGTATGGCAAGCAATGTTGAACATCTGTCGCGCTCGCCTAGGCTGTTTCGCCATATTGGACTTGCCAGATAGTTCGACCAAGGCGGCACTGGTGTTGAACAGCACGGAACTGGATAATGCGGCGTACGGCGCGACCTACTGGCCACATCTTGAATGCACTTACCTGCTATCAGACCAAACGCGAGCTCTGGTGCCGCCATCCGGCATCATCGCAGCCCAGATACAGCATACTGATCGCACACGTGGCGTCTGGAAGGCACCTGCGAACAATGCCTTGTTA
Organism: Chromobacterium sp. S0633; assembly: GCF_024158805.1. Taxonomy (NCBI): domain Bacteria; kingdom Pseudomonadati; phylum Pseudomonadota; class Betaproteobacteria; order Neisseriales; family Chromobacteriaceae; genus Chromobacterium; species Chromobacterium sp. S0633. Next base: position 1,168 of record NZ_JAMZGH010000080.1, read on the forward strand.
CAGGTGGTAAAACCACAGTCCCCCCCCACCCTGAGTGCCTCAATGCGCAATCCGGCCATGCCATTCAACTGGATTCGCTCCTTCCCTGGCCGTGGCGTGCGGGTTTGGGGTTGCCAAACCCTGACCACAAACCCTAACTCAGCATTCCGCTACGTGCAGGTGCGGCGGCTACTCGGTTATGTCGAATCTCGGCTTTACACCATGGCTCACTTTTGCATATTCGAGCCAAATAACGAAATCACTTGGCTCAAAATAAAAAGCCTGTTCCGCTCCTGGCTGCGCTCCTTATGGCTGAAGGGTGCCTTGTTCGGCACCAGCGAGGACGAGGCCTTTCGACTATACGTGGGCCTGGCAGAAAGTATGACAACGGACGATCTGCTAGCAGGCCAATTAATCGTCCGCGTGGAGTTGTCAGCGTTATACCCTGCTGAGTACATCAATTTGAGCCTACGGTTCATGATGATGGAAACACAAATGAGCAAGGAACTAATATGAGCACGCTGGAAAAACTGTTCGAACCGGAAGTTTCCCACCGTTTCCTGGCCACTTTTTTCTTCAAGAACGTGCCCAGCCCTTTGGATATTCGCTTTCAACGTGTCTCTGGCCTAGGCAAAGGAGAACTAGGTGTGAGCGCACAGTATCAGGGCGGCATCAATGCAACGGATCACTACCTGCCAGAACGCGTCAGCCACCCGCCGCTTACGTTGGAACGGGGCGTGGTCGTACCCACTCCGCTGTCCTTGGCATTTGACTACGTTTTGAGTGGCTTTGACACCGCCTATGTCGATGCGGTGATCATGCTGCTAAACCATCAATCGCTCCCCGTCTGCACCTGGACTGTCACCGATGCCCTGCCAGTGAAATGGCAAACCGGCGATCTGGATGCTAACAGCAACACCCCGCTAATCAACCATATTGAACTGGTTTACCGCGACATCCAGTGGCTAGGAGCCAAAGCATGATCGAAATTCATGAGCTGATTATTCAAGTTCGGGTGGATGACACCATACCCGTGGGAGTGGCGTCCAAGCCTCAATGGATGGATCATCAGGCCGAGCAAAGCGCCCTGATCGAACTGATAACTGAACAAGTACTAGCACGTCTTCGCGAAAAACAGGAGGACTGGGCATGAAAGGCTTGCTGGAATTGGGTCTATCCAAACTAAAAATCCAAGCTTATCAAGAGCTCAAGGATGGCAAACCTAATGGTTCGCCATTAGGCGAGATGCAGGTGATGTACAACCCCGAATCGCTGAATTTGAGCTATGGCATTGAATACGACGCCGACAACTATCTCAACGGCTCCATCAGCATCAACCACTTCAAACAAGCACGGCCAGGCGCTTTAACGCTGGAGTTGCTGTTCGACTCCAGTTTGCCAGGTAGCCAACAATCAGTGGAAATGCAATTAACTGCGATTCAGGCCTTATGTTGCGAAACGCGATCCGGCTCTCGGGAGACACCCTATCTCAAAATAGAATGGGGCAAGATGCACTGGCACGGACAGGATTTTTTCCTAGGTCGCGCCGCCTCATTGGAGATTCGCTATACCCGTTTTGATCGCAAAGCCGAGCCACAGCGCGCCACAGCCACGCTAACCCTGAACGCGGTCAGCAGTCCTTTTTCACAAACAAAAGAGATTTTCGACCGAATCAAAAAGCAAGCCAGCCTTTCGTTGCCTGACCAATACTGGTTGCCGATGGCGGCAGCCACGCTGGCCACCATTGCCGGCATGGCGGAAGCTTACAGTTATCTGGACGTGGCCATCGCTAACGATCTTGACAGTCTGGACGCTGCCAGACCAGGAGATACCTTGGTACCCCCAACTGAAATGGCAAACGAAGAGGGAACCGCATGATGACACCGCGCATTGAGCAATCGCTCCCACCAGAGATCAGCATCCAGTTTGGCATGCCCCCACAATCGCTCACCACGCTGCTGCCCATTCGGCTGAATACCCGGCTTGCAGCCAACCAAATCCCGAATGCCACTTTGGTGTTGAAACAGCCGGGTGGAGATAGAAAGGAAGTCGAAAAATTTTCGGCGGATGCCCAACGCTGCCTGCCTGGCACAACGGTGAGAATAGAACTTAAGGACAACAATAAGAGTACAGTTTTGTTTACCGGCATCGTAGCCGAACAACATAACCACTGGACGCTGGACGGCAACGAACTGACTCTGCGCCTTTGCCACCTTTTGCAGGGAGCCCTGTCTAGCCATGGTAGTCAGGTTTTCTCCAACATGACAGATGAGGAAGCACTGCGACAGTTGTTGCGCCTTTATAAAGTCGACCTTGGTCCTTCCCGTGGAATGATGTCCATACGACATCCACAATTGGTCCAATATGAATGCTCTGACTGGCAATTCATCAAAGCGCGACTGCATGCCAATGGCGTCTGGCTGTGGCCCGATGTCAGTGGTGGCGTTTCCATCGCACCACCTGCACTCTCCTCGGCCAAACACATGTTGGCGCAAGATGCCAAAGTATTGACAGGTGAATCTAGCCACACACCCCTAATAGAAATAGCGGATTGGATTTTCAGCAGTCGTGAATTGACAAGCGAAGTCCACACCATTACCTGGAACACTAAAAACCAAAAAGCGGAAACACGTCAATCTCAACCCAAGCAGCTAGGCAGTAATGCGCTTGATCCCAAAATGCTAGTCCAGCTGGGGCCTAAGAGCCAAACATTCCATGCTGCGAGAAACCTGCAAGATGAGGAGCTGGACGCTTGGGCCAATAGCCGCTTACTGTCCATGCAGGCCGCCAGTGTACGCGGCACTTTTACCGTAATCGGCAGCTCCGCCTACCAATTAGGTGAAACATTGGAGCTTAAAGGCTTTGGCAAGACACTTGATGGTCAGGGAGTCATCAGTGGCATTGAACATCACATGACGCCTGGACGCTGGCGCACCGATGTGACGCTGGGACAAGACACAATCAACGTGTCATTGGTTCCTGCCACGCCGGGCCTGCAAATCGGCGTAGTCTCCCACTACCAATCAGACCCCGACAATCTGGACCGTTTGCAAGTCGAAGTGCCAATATTTGGCAATGCAAAGCTATGGGCACGTTTTGCCAAGCCCTTTGCCAGCAAGGATAGCGGCGCATGCTTTTACCCCGAACCCGGCGATGAAGTCGTGCTGGGTTTTTTTGAGGCCGACCCCCGATTCCCAGTGATACTGGGCGCCATGCACAACCCAAAGCAACCCTCGCCCATCGACCCCGTGAAGCACCTTCAACAGCGTGGACTGATTCTAAAGCAAGGCGATAAACAACAACAGTTGTTGTTCGATGGAGAAGCGCAAACGGTTCAGTTGCAAGCTGCGGATAAAGAACACCTGATGCTTGGAGCAAAAACCGGCTTCGCGGCACAGAGCCAGCAAGACGTACAAATCAAAGGCAAGAACTTGACACTGCAAGCCGACACCGCTCTGGAAGCCCGCGGTCAGCAAGTCAAAGTAAAAGGCAACAAGGTGGACGTGGGAGCATGAAGCCGTTGGAGAACGCGATCCAGCTGCAGAGCGCGGCGAGAGCACAAGCGGCACAGCAAGCTGCCCATTTCAGAGAACAGGGAAAACCGAGAACGTTCATGCACTCACAAACGAGAGTACCATTATGACTACCAATACCACGGGACGTCTTGGTCGAGGCTGGGCCTTTCCTCCAAGCTTTACTCTGGCAAATGGCCCCAACATGGTCGAAGACCAGCTTGACATTCGTCAAAGCCTGCAAATTCTGTTCAGCACTCTGCCAGGTGAACGCATTATGCGCCCTGACTATGGCTGCGACCTGAATGCCTATATATTTGAAAATATCAGCGAGGACCTGCTGGCTGACATTCGCCGTACCATCCGAGACAACATACAACGTCACGAACAGCGGGTGGAGCCGCTCGACATCATCATCAAGCAAAACAAACTCCAACCTACCCAACTGGACATTACGCTCCATTACCGCATTCGCGGTACAGACGATAGTGGGCGGGTCCGCGGCGAATTAAAAATCGTCGCCTCAGAAGGAGGGCTCCTCCTATGATGGACATCGTCATTGTCGATGGCACCGCCCTAGTGTTTGAACCCATGTTCGGCAACCGCATCGTCACCCCTTGCGGCCCAGCGCAACTCCGCGGCAGCGGCCATCCCACGATACAGGGACGCAAAGTCTGCGTGGCCGGGGATGAGAAACAGGTGCAGGTCAACGCCATCTACACCACGGCCACTCACACCATTCCCGGCAACGGCGTCATCACCATCAGCCTCACCGCCAACCAACAGGCGACACACGTAAAAAGCGGCGCATCCTGGGTGCTCAAGGGCCAACAATTCATCGCCCAATTCCGGCCCACCACCCCGGCGCAACAGCCCGGCACGCCGCCGGTACCAGACGTGACCACGCCCAGTCTGGGCAAAGGCCAATTCATGCCCACCCAGTCGGTGGTGCGGGGCAGCTAAAACCCTAAAACGGAAGCACAACACCATGTCTAGCCAGAACCCTATTCCCCATGTAGAGGCCTTCGCGCTGGACCCGCGCGGCATTGAGGAAACACTGCGCGACATCAAAGACTACACGGCCCTGATTCCCTTTGATGAAACTGCCCAAGGGGATGGCGACAATAACTGGGGCCGCATCTTCTTCCCCGGCGGCGACACGGACATCACCCACCTTGCCGAGCGCTACCGCGCACCAGATCTGAGCGACGGCGAACTGCCGCCGCATCAGGCGTTTCTGCTCGCCTTTCTGCGGCAACTGGAAACCGCTAAAACCCTGCTTAACAGCCTGCCGGCACGACATCGCCAATTGTATTACCGCGACCTGCTGGGCTTGGCGCCAAGAGGCGCCCAGGCGGATCAAGTCGTCGCCTCCTTCAACCTCATGCCGGGCGCAAACGAGCAACTGCTGCTCGCCGGCGTCGCGCTCAACGGGGGGCAGGACAGCCTAGGACAAGCCTTGCGCTACCTGTTGGACGCACCGTTGCAAATCAACTCCGGACGACTGAGCGACGTGTACTGGACGCGCCCGTCGAAAAACGGCACCTGGTGCCATGTCGTGCAATCCGGCGAAGAACCGCCATTTCCCACCGACGGCGTACGCCTGTTCTCGCCACAGCCGCAAGACTACCCAGCAGCGAATGGCCGCGTGATCGCCGCTGATATCCTTGCCTTATCTAGCGGCCAGCGCACACTCAGCATCACCTTTGCCAGCGCCCCCAACTGTACATTGCAAGCCGCAGTCAGCACGAAGCAAGGCTGGCTGGCGCTGCCGCCCGTCACCGTGAGCAGTAGCGCCACAACCGTGGCATTCACCGTGGCCGCCGATCAACCCGCCCTCAGCCCGCCGCAGGGTTTGGATGGATTCATCGACACCACGCCGCTACTCAAACTCAGCCGCAATGACGGCCTGACAGTACCGGTCGTCAATCAGATTGAGGTCACTGTCACCCTCCCCGCCGATGTCGCCTTTCGCACGCAAGACGGCGTCGCGCAGCCGGATCAACCCTGCCTGCCTTTCGGCGCCGAGGTGCCACAAGGCTCGGCGGTACGGCTGATGGCGCCGGACTGGTGCCGAAAATCCCAAGCCATCCAAGTCACGCTGACGCCGGAATGGCAAGGCTTGCCGGAAGGGCAGAGCTTTGCGCAGTGGTATGCCGGCTATACCAATGCGCCTGTCAACGACGACACATTCAAAGTGACGGCGGCCGCGCTGAGCGCAAACGGTTGGAAGACGCTCGACGCCGGGCAGCCCTTATTCGCGAGCAATGCCAATGCCGCCACCGCGCCCGCTGGCCGGCCGCTCACATTCACCTTCACCCAACTGCTCTGCGACGTCGTCGACAGCGCCGACCCCGATGACTGGGCCAGTCGCCTGCGGCTGACCCTGGAGCCGACCACCTTCTTACATCAGCAATACTGGCAACTCGTCAATGCAGGGGCAACCGGCTTGACCCCCCCCTACACCCCGCAATGGGCCGGACTGGACATTGCCTACACTAGCACCCAGCTTATCGAAGTTAACGCACAATACCGGCTCACCCCATTCGGCCACCAAGCAGCCGGCGCAGAGGAAGACGAACCCGCACAGCCGCAACTCTATCTGGGCCTCAGCGACATACTGCCCGGCCAGCAGCTGTCCTTGTACTGGAAACTGTGCAGCCCGCAAGCGCTGGATGTGGACTGGCAATACCTGAACCAAAACAACCAATGGATTGCGCTCAACGCCGACGTGCTGGACGGCACCGACGGCCTGTTCGCCTCCGGCCTATGGTCCGCCACCTTGCCCAACGACGCCGGCGACCAGTCCGCCCATATGCCGGCCGGCCGTTACTGGCTGCGCGGCGTAATGACCCCCACTCAGCCCCAGAAGTCGGATCTAGGCGCAACCACCTCTGACTACCCGCAGCTGCAAGGCCTGCTGGCCAATGCCATGACCGCCACCCTGGCCGACCCGGATACCATGGCGGCTGATCATTTCGCCCAGCCTCTGCTGGCCGGCCGCGTGTCGAAAACCATGAATGCGGTGCTCGGCCTGGCCGGCGTCACCCAGCCCTGGCCTTCGCAACACGGCCGCCCGCTGGAAGCCCTAGACGACTTCAACCGCCGCATCGCCCAGCGGCTGTCCCACCGCGGCCGCGCGCTGCGCCAACACGATCTGCAAATGCTGCTGCGGGATCTGTTTCCAGAAGTGGGCTCCGTCATTTTGCCGGAGGGTCCCGGCACACCTGGCAAGCAATTGCTCACCGTTATCCCGGCGCCGGACTGGCGCGACAACGACGACCCCAAGCGTCCGGCATTCAACCCGGCCCGGCTGGATCGCATGCGCCAGGCTATGCAGCGCCTGACCTCGCCTTGGGCGGAAATCGATATTCTCAATCCTGTCTACATCGGCGTCCTAGTGACATATGCAGTTACCTTTGTCGAAGGTATTAGCCCGGCTTTCGGCAATCGCCAAGTGGATGAGGCGTTAGTGCGCCAATATATCCCTTGGACTGGGAATAAAAACCGTACAGTCATCTCAGACAATATACTGGACTACTACGAAATATTATCTTTTATACAGCGGCAGCCATTGGTAGAAACTGTGCACACACTGTTTTTGAATGGAAAAACCGAGTCTATCACGGCTGCACGGGGTGTCGTGTTGATTCTAGAGCCAGGACATGAAACAGTTAAAATTCAGTTGGCAAACCCAGCCAGATTTTAATTAGATGGGACGTATTTGATTGGGGAAAACATGAACCATCACACATGTAATATCGACACCACTTTAGGACCTTTGACCACAATAACCTGCTCCTGCCAAAGTTACGGCAACAGTCTGGTGGCCAAGGCAAAAGTCAGCAACACCCACGACAATCCGATCATTGCCGACAGGTATAACAACCAGATCCGCAAGATCAACGATTTCTAACGCACGCCCCACACCCGGCAACCTTTTGAAGAAAGCCGCCCATGACCCAACGCACTGTGGTCGACCCCGTCGTCCTCCAGGCCATCCACTTCGACACCCTGTGGCAGCAGGCACAAGACACCCTGAAGCAACAGTCCGGCCAGGTGTGGACCGACACTGACGAACACGATCCCGGCGTCACCCTGCTGCAGGCACTGAGCTATGGCATGTCCGACCTGGCCTACCGCCACATCCTGCCGTTGCGCGACATACTGACACCCGCGCCTGACCTCCAAAACGGGGATGGCTTGTTTCCCCATTCGTTCAGCCCAAATGAGGTGCTAACCGTATCGCCCATCACCGAGGAGGACTACCGCCGAGCGCTATTAGATCTCGTGGGCAAGGTCAACGGCGTCACGCGCTTTTTATTCCGCAATGCCCTGCTGCTTCCGGAAACCATCGATCAAAGATATACGTATTACTACGATCCAAAACTGCGCGAGTATCATTTCACCAGCGACGAAGACGAGGGCAAACAGAAGTTCACCGTACAAGGCTTTTACCGCTTGCAGGTAGAGTTGAACCGTGACGTGCCCCAAGCAATAGCCGAGCCTATCCTGCAGGAATTTTTACAGAACCACCATAATGTGTGCGAAGGCGTGCGCGGAATCGTCTGGCTAGCGGCACAACCCGTCAATGTGGAAATCACGCTGGAGTTGGAAGACGATTTCCAGAACTACGCCATCCTGATGGCCCAGCTGTATCTATGCGTGGAGAGCTACATCAGCCCGCAGGCACAGCGCGCGACGGCCGCGGAGCTACGCGCCGCGGGCTGGACCAATGATGAAATTTACCAAGGCCCCAATCTGGCGCATGGCTGGATTAGCACGCTGCCGCCCGTAGAGGATCATAATACGGCTCACACCCTGAACCTTAACCCCCTGGCTTCGCCGCTCCAGATGCTGACCGGCGTCAAAAGCCTGCAGGCCTTGCGATTTGACAACGGGACTTGGGAAGTCAGTATCCCCGCCCAAAAGTACCCGCAGCTTTGGGGCCGCACGCCGCTTCAGGTCTTGGCGGCAGGGCAGCGAGTGAAACTGATGAAGCGCGGTCAGAAGGTAACCATAAGTGAAGAGGAAATCAAGCAAGCCCTCCCCTCCACCCCCGTACTCAACGAAGCCTGGGTATCCCTTGAGTACGGCCGCCACCGCACCCCAGAGCGTTACTACCCAGCCAGCGCAAAAATCCCGCCATGTTATCAACTGCAAGACGACTTGGCGTTGCACACCACACGGCATCTTCACCAGTATCTCTTGCCATTCGAGCAATGGCTGGCCAGCGGTTGCGACCAACTGCGTCTGCTACCGAGGTTGCTATCGTTTAACCAACAGCTCGACACCACGGTCTGGGGCAATCAATGGCCCTTCGTCAATGACACCGTGGCCTATGCCGTGCATCAGGCATATCAGCCGGCACTGTTGGCTAAAACCACCATGCAAAGCCAAAACGAAGAGCAGAAATTAGCGCTGCTCAACTACCTGCTGGGCTATTTTGGCCAGCAGCGCGCCGACCGCACCTTGCTCAACGCGCCGGACTACTTATCATCACAATGCTCGCTGATTCGTCTGAACAGCCAGTTGAATTACCAGGCCGGCCAATTCTCCGCCAACGCCATGTCCAGCATACAGCGCCGCATTGCTGCGCGCTTGGGTTTTGACGAAGGCGTATTTAATGAGCCGCCGGATTGGACTCACTTGCCTTTCTACTTGATGGAGCACGCTGCGCTCTTGACCCCGCCGCCAGGAACGGCAAATCTCTCGTGGCAAAAAATCACCCATCTCCAGACAGAAGACGAGTCCTTGGCCCTCACCTCGGTCACTCCTGTGAACAGCGTCTTCCAAGGACAATTGCTGGAACTGCAATACACTTCCGACTCCAACGCAACGCCAATCATCCTAAACGCCTGCGTGGTATTGAAAGTGGATAGCGACACCAAGACCATCGCCCTAGAGATCAACCCAGCGCTACGCTCCTTCCTACAGGAACTCCTAGCCGCCCCAAGCGCAGTGCAATGGCGCACCAGCCGCCTCTGGATGCAGGACACCACCTTTCCCCTGATCTATCCACCCGCTAACGTGCAATCACCCCAGCTGTCCCCTCAGCCGGGGCAGAAAATCATCACGGCGGACAACTTTCCGTCCAGCTTGGCGGTAGGCGACAAACTCGTGCTCTATCGCCATTTTTCACCGGAGGGCAACTTACAACATGCCCCCTTAGCCGAGGGTGATTGCGTTGCGATCGTGCGTGGCATCGATACGCTACGCCGGCAGTTACTCATTGAGGCAGACGCAAACTACACCTTGCCGGAAGACCAGCATCAGAATCGTTACCGTTGGTATTTCGATCGAGATCGCGAGTCCGCCCTGCCAGACCGTTTTTCTTTCATCGTAAGCGCAATATTCAACGAAGACTTGCTACTGGGCCCGCAGAGCCATGTCACAGAGCCTCAAGTCACCGCAGCCTGGGTTGAGCAGATTGTACACGAAGAGCTGCCATGTCATGTCTGCGCCGAAATGCATTGGTTGGAAAGCCGCTATTTCAACAACTTTGCGCATACCTACGCCAAGTGGATAGCAAACGATAGACTCTTAGGAGTGTCATCGTTCCATCTATTGGACTACCTCGCCCTGGGTACCCTGCCTTCCGGCCTGGAGGGTATTGGCAACATGCGCATCGCCACCGACGCCCAATTCAAAGAGGTATTCGCGGGAGCCGCGCCAGGAGAGTGGAACGCAGAAGTCATTCATGACAATGCATTATTTTATGTTCCCGCCGAGCCATCTAGCACCTCAATCATACTAGACTCAGTTGGAGAGGCCGCCGCGCCAGGGCCGATTCAACACTAGTCCAGCTACATATTTATCACCGCCAACTCACAGACCGGAGAAAGAATATGAAAAAGAAAAATCAAAACCAAGGCCCCTTGGAAGGCACCGCAGACTCGATAACACCCAGGATCAATGTGAGCTCAAATGAGCTCAAGGCCAAATTCGCGGCACGGTCGATTCCGCTGGAGGGCGATTTTGCAAATCTGATCGATATGGCGGACGCGGGCTGCCGAGCGTTGGGACAGGGGAAGGGCCAGACCGGGCCCGGTGCGGGCTTACAGCTGGATACCATCAGTGGGCTGTTGTCGGCGAAGACGGATACAGCGGCAGGCCTATCAGTGAGCACGAGCGGGGTCGGCATTAACACAGCCGTCTCCAAGGGATTAGCGGTAAGCTCAGCCGGACTAACTGTCCAACTAGATGGCA
>NZ_JAMZGH010000081.1:0-11441 GCF_024158805.1 Chromobacterium sp. S0633
GGTGTTAAACGAGCCGGCCCGGCAAGCGCTGGCGGCGCGCTCGCCCGAGTGGCGCCAGGCGCTGAACGAAACCAGCCGGTTGTCTGCCGCGATGCTGACAGACCTGGCCGCTTACCTTGCTGGCGCTGCGCTGGCGCCGCACTTGAGTGCAGCCTTGGCTCAAAATCCCGAACACTGGCTATGCAGTTGCTGGGCGGAGGCGAGCGACGACAGTCGGATGGAGCTGGAACGGCTAGCCAACCATGCTCCCGCCGTAGCGCGTCTCAGGGCGGTGTTAAACGAGCCGGCCCGGCAAGCGCTGGCGGCGCGCTCGCCCGAGTGGCGCCAGGCGCTGAACGAAACCAGCCAGTTGTCTGTCCTCTCCCCCCGACCATCAACGGTATCAAGCAAAACGTCTCTACCAGTAGAAAATATTGGTTTGATCCTGCTTTGGCCCTTGCTGCCGAGTAGGTTTCAGCAATGGGGGGTGCTGGAAGGCAAGCGGTTTGTCGGTCCAGACGCACGGAGAAAAGCCGTCTGCTGGCTGGATTGCTGGCTGTGGCAGGACGAAGGAGGCCTTGATGTACGCACACTCTTCACTAAATGGCTGTGTGACTGGCCAATTGACTACTTGCTTTATCCTCAGGAAATCCTGCCCGCCGACGTTGCTGCGACTCTGGACGATATGCTCGCCAGCTTGCTGCGGCAAACTCCCAGCCTGCATCGCTGCAGTCCACAAGATGTTCGCGCTTGGTTTTTACTGCGGTCTGGCGAGTTATGGCAAGAGGATGACATATGGCATCTGCGGGTTGTCCCGGAGCCATGTGATCTGCTGTTGCGGGATCTACCTTGGCCGATCACCTCAATCCCTCTGCCCTGGCTGAAGACCCCACTACAAGTAGAGTGGCTATGATAAAGGTATTTAAGAACGTGTGCACGCCCCCCTGAGTAGCATTTCCATAAATGTCAAACGAATGGATGGTGGGCTTGAATTTGCCAGAAATCTCTACTTTTCGCCGCTACGTTTTTGCGGAAGGAGTGAATCTGCTCTTCTTCATGTCCGTCATTCTCCTTCAGTGACGGACTTCTCTCAACTTATGATTGGTAAGGCCTAAGGGGAGCAGATCATTACCGGCACCTGCCATCAATCACCTTGTGGCAGGGGGCGTACATTAGGGATGGTGAACTTTGTCCCCACCTCAAGTTTTTGGTTTTCAGCATCGGTTACGTTCTTTGGTATATTACCTTTATTGAATTGATAAAATTGTCTAATATTATCACTTGTGCGGTGGGGGAATTTTTCCAAGAACAATCCATAAACATCATAATAAGATTGGTTCCCATTAGTCAAATAATCACCACCGGCCACCATCACTGAAGAGTCATTATTGTTTTCTATTGCCTGCTTTGTTTCTTCCATTTTCTGGTTCTGATTCGACCCCTCCCCCTCCTTTTCAACCTCTACGGGAACTTCAACATACGAATCGAAGCGTTTAGTCTCCGGACTCCTTCTAAAGACCAAATATACCGGATCCATAGACTCACCGCCTTGACCACCGCTAGGATCAATTGATTTTGAATCGCTAGTATGATTTCCAGAATAACCGTTAGGAGATGATGGGGGACGAGCAAAAAGCGGACCTTCAACCGTAGAATAAGTTGGCGATCGCCTGCCATATGGGGATCGGCATGCCAAAATAACAATTTTATCATACTGTTGAAGTCTTGGATTTGTAGATAATTGATCTAAAAGCCTTCCTAACGGTACAGTAGATCCAGGATTGATCGTTATAACATCCCCTGCCGACCCCGGCGTTTTACTATCTAAATAATGGAGTCTATCAACGCCGTTAACAAGAATGCCCTGATGCTCCTGCTCACTAGTTCCATTCTTTTTAAAATGGGTATAATCGTAGTTTCGTAATTCTCCGGGCTTTGCTGTCCCCTTAGATGCTTTCTCAGGGTTGTTCGATACCATGTGAGCTACCTGCTGGCTCGCATCAGTGTTACTTGGATTTCTAATAGGGTGTAGCGTGTAGCGCTCAGCATCAACCGAAGTAAAAGGCTTATAATTTCGAGCATTCAATAAGTCTTGATCAGGACGCCCCGCTCCCATTTTATATCCATGCGGTACTTTAAAAGAAACAGTCTTCCCTTGAGGGACTGGAACTGTTCCCGACGGAGGAACTTTATGAAACCCGTTACGATCAAAGTAATAAAATGGAATTGTTGCGTTAGGTTCATAAGCACCGTGCGCATCAAGGTAAAGTGTCTTTGCTTGCGAACCTTCTGCAGAGATGAGACTAATATCATCATTAATTCTTTCAATACCAATATTTTTCCTACTCGTAGAAGCAGAAGATTTGAATATAATGCCATTCTCTATAGGACTGTTGTTAGAAGAACTGTTATCACCAGCCCTTCGCCCCCCCCATTTTTTACCGCGAGCATCACTGCCTAACACATTCGCTACTCTATTTAATTTACCATTTGCCTTATTTACATTTTTTAGCAGCGTATTAGCATCAGAAATATCCCCTGGCAAAGACAGCATTGCCCCTGTCGCAGCCCATTTAAGCTTCTCATCCTTTGCATTAGGATCATCTTCCTGAACTGCGTCCATCACATCCAAAAATACCGAGGCACCGCTAGCCCCCAGCCCAGCAAGCGCTCTCATTCCTGCCGAGGGAATACCCATTGATAAAGAATTAACGCCTTGCAATACAATTTGTCCAATTTTCGCCCCTGCCTGAACATAGTACTCTCCACTCGAATAGACATACGCATCCACATTGGAATAATGTGTACTGCGCTGAGTTTTCTCCAAATGACCGGCCAATACACTCAGGGACTTACCGTCCGATACAATTGGCTCAAACTGATAGGGCTCAACCCATGTTTTCTCTACCGTCCAACGCATGGTCGGCCCTGGAGCAGGACCTATCCGCGGCATTGTCTCGCCAACCAGTCTCTCTTTCTTTTGGAAAGCGGACAGATCACTTTCATTTTTCCAATGATGCAGCAGCGCTTTTTTCGGGAAGGTTGGCTTTAAAAAATCAAATACTTCTTTCGCTTTTTCGGGATGAACAAGCTGACTCTTATCTACAATAAGATACTGCGCCCCCTCGCTTGGATTCGATTTTATCAATATTATTTTTTCAGGGTCATTCAATGGAATGGCAAACACACCATCTAGAGTATAATCTTTAAATTTTACAGATAATGCTTTAACCTCACCTTTAAGAAATCGATCTACCGCAACATATGCCTCTGAACCAGGCCCTTCTTTCTCCGCAACCTTTGACAAAGCCTGCGCCACATTCTGAGAGATAATTTTCTCACGCGCACCTATTGATTTATCATCATTAAGTTTTTCTTTATCCCTCTCAAGCTCAGATTCTATTTTTTTAGTCACAACATAAGGATAAGCCGTCAGCGCCCCTTGTGGCCTATCAAAAAGAGTAGCTATTCTATCATCAGGCCAAATGAAAACGAATGCACAATTTGGGTTCTCACGCAAATGCAACCCAACAGCAAGTTGACGAATAGTGTAATGTTTAGTGGTCGTTACAGTTTGACCAGTGCCAAGATGCACAGTTATGCGGACTTCAATTTTTTTGTCTGGCTTTACTCCATGTTCACTAACTGACTTCCCTCCCATTGCTTGATCAATATCCTTCTGAATCACTTCATCAATTCTGTTAGAAACATTCACCTGATTCGGATAGCCAACTTTATACAATTCTTGCTGCGCAGTAAAAGCTTTTTCCGCATCTGCCACATCCTTTACTTCCCTTTCCATTTTTAGTGAATTCTCAAATAAAAATTTATTGATATCATCTTTCAATGGCAAAAATTCGCTAGGATATTCAACCTCATCCAGAGGATCATAATAAGCAATAAGCTGTGACCCTTTAACAGTATATCGTTTTTCCACTGGTGGTTCGCTATCATTTCCTTCAGTAGTTCGCACAATTACAAAACTTGCTGTGGCCATATTCAAACCAAGCCTCGCAGCTTTCATTTTTATATCTCTACTAAATGTTGCCGTACGCGAATTTTTTTCTCTCACGCCGTATTTATCATTTAGATCTTCTATTTTTCCATCACTCCCTGCCACCCCCTCCTCCCTGCGCGGACTCCGTCTGTAAACTCTCTTCACCAACGCATTGGGTGTAACATGTTCCTCACTATTACTTTTAATACTTTGGCCATACTTCCTTATGCCCTTGTAAGGCACCATAAACATCGCGTCTAGTGGCACATCAAAAAACATACTCGTCTTTGAGTCCATTTTTATTACTCTACTCTTTGCACCCTTCACCAATCTATCATATATGGCATCGACCGTATTTTCGCTCGATATTACATACCTGTTATATGCCGTCGCCCCCACCATCAAGCCTCCACCCACGGCATATTTCATCACCCCAGGCACAGGGGTAGTAATCAACTTCAAACCCAGCTGACTTAATTTTTTCACCAGCAGGTTACGAATGGCTTTATATGGCTTATCCTGCCCAGGCAGGATATAATTACTTGCCTTGTTGACTTTGTAGGGAATCATTATTGATGCTTTCAGAACTTTATAAGGCATTCTAATAACGTTAGACAGACTGAACATGGCCGTATCTATCGCTTGTTCAAAACCTAACTCCACAACTAGGCGTGTCGTGCCTCGCGTTGTCCTTCTTTGCCCCCAGCGCACAATAAACTCAACCAGACTCTTTTCCAATGCGGCATACTCATCAGCACTCATCGGCAGCTTCAATTCATCATTATGCGCGTTCTCAACCTCTCCCGCGAGTCGAGTAGCCAATAAATACCCCTTAGGATCTCCCGATGAGACGGTACCCTTAAGCAAGCCATGCTCTCTCAGTCCTGCCAACATTATTCCCGCGTCGGGCATTAGCCAACTTTTGCTCCCCCTTTCTTGGGCAAGACTTGCCCAGTACTTGGCAAGCCGGGCACCCCGTGAGTTGTCATCTAATGGCTTACCAGTCAGTGAGGCGGACTGGGTTGATATCTTTTCTTTTACTTTCGTCGAAGACAACGACGCCCGCTTAGCCCAACATTTGATATCGGAAAAATCTGGCGGCTGCCGTTCAGCTGATATAATGACATTATTTAACTCCACCACAGACTGTGCAAGCCCATCGGTAATTTCAGGCAGAAATTTACTCATCTCCAACCCTATATACTCAGAATGGCCTGAGGCATCAAACTGCTCATTAATCATTTTCTTTATAGCATTAGAAAATTGGTGATTAATTTCATCTTTAATATTTTGTGCAGCATCGCCCACACTATTTTGATTGCGACTAAACCGCCTCACTATCTTACGCGCACTAGCAATATCACTATCAAACAACTGGCCAAGTACGACTAGTTTCGCTGATGTTTTATTTTCAGGCCTCTCTTGCTCGTTGTATGCTTGCACCCACCCTATTACCTGAGCATCAAGGTCTGCGTCATTCTGATGATCACTCGCTATCGCCTCATGATTAGTGCCATGCACATCCAATATTCCCGCTATTTTTTTTAGCTCTTTAGCTTTCAATAAAATCGCCTCGCTGGCTGACTGAATTTTTATTGCCGGCTGCTGACATTGCCACAAAATACTTCTTATGATGCTATCAACCATGACAGCTTCGGGTGTCTTGCTTCGCCGTTCTCCCCGGTCAAGCTGCCTTAAAGCCATAGTCTTTATGATGGCTGCGCGCGACGTTCCCTCTTCAAATTTCTTCCCAACCCATTTCCTAAGGGTGCCTTTTTCACTCTTTCCCTCCCCTACCTGTTTCGTTTTCGGAACAGCGGATGAATCTAACACTCCCTCCTTACTTGATTTTGACACCTTCCCATTCAACTTCGATAGCACGTCAGAGAAAGACTGAAGATACGCAGCTACCTTACTAAAAAAGGTCTGCGCGCTACCCGACAGCTCACGAGCATTCTTGTTTGCTTTTGCTGCCGCACGACGGGTAGCCGTTATCAGTGTCTCGAAGAATACCGCTTTGTCTGCCTCCTTAGATGCCACTCTGCCGCTCACTAGCTCTGACCAGGGGGAGTTGCCATCGATATCCGCCTTCATCCTCTCTAAAGCCTGCGCCACTGCCTGTTCATCGTTTGAAGCTATCGCGTTGGTAGCCTCTGTAGACAGTTCTTCTTCCACCGCCCTCTTTAAGTTTTCTGCTGTGCTATAGTCGACAACCGCACCCAACGCCTTGGCAGTGCGAAGCAACGCTTGCAGTGTTAACTCTAGCCGTCTCACCTGTGACTGGGCCGTAGCCCTGCCCTCCAGTTTGTCAGCCCTGCCTTCTCGCGAGTGGATACACATGCTGTTGGTCACCCAATCCTGAAGCGTCCCTCCCGAAAGCACTGAGATAAACCTTTCGAGTTGTTCAATTTGCGTCAGCAGCCACAGCTGATCTTCCCTTTTGGCATAAATATATATACGGGATTTGATAGTTGCTACGACGTCTTCTAACTCTGGTAATAAATCAGGGTCAACTTCCGGTATCTGGCTATTATGGCCCTTTTCTCTAAATTCTTGGGCCTCTTTCAAATGCTCTTGGGCGATAAACGAGAAGAACGTCTCTACCTGCCGCCACGAGGGCGTACCACTCACCTCACCCTGATACCAATCCTCATCGCCATTCTCTATCTCATCTTCTTGGGTAGTTTCTTGTTGGGTAGTTTCTTGAAGGTGGTCATGACCAGGCATAAGAATTATCTCCAGCAATAGGCGAAGAAGCTGTGAATAAAACAAATACAAGAAATATCAGATAGCATCTACTGAACTGCCCATAAAGAAGGAATTTCTATAGGAGCGGGCTCAGCCCAACAATGGCTCAAGAGCATCTAAAGAGGCTGGGACGATTCATTGCTCCTTCGGGGCCACCATCAACTCATTGCTTTGGATAGGAGCATAGGTCTCTTGAGCATCCCTCAAAGTCACCGCGACCGTTGCCGAGAAATTTAAACATAGCCTTGGCTTATTGCCCAATGCTTGCCAAAAATTGCTTAATTCGTTTAGTTTATTCGGCGTAATCACACGAATGTAGGCACCAGGCATGCCATTTAACTCGCGATTATTGATCAAAGCATTTAGCACCCAATTCAAGGCTGTCATCGCTGTGCTGGCAGCCCTAGCCTGTGGGCCTTCGCATTTATCGCCAATGGACTGCTCCCAATAAGTCACCAAATATTCGCACTTAATATTAATATAGCCTGGCGACATCGCCATGCCCATGAACTGGCGAGCGATGCCTGTACGCAGCTCCAGATCTTCCTGAATGGCATACATAAACACACTCACTGTCGGAGTTGCCGGCGGCGTCTCCGGGTCAGGAATATCAAAACAGACCTCGACCCCATCTGGCAAGTAGGCTTGTATCGCAGCTTCCACGCACTTATTTAACTCCAACAAGGTTTCATCACTGGAATACATGGGCCAAGATAGAGTGGTATTCATTTTTTTTCCTGATTAACGGGCAAGTTGGCCAGTTTTCGCAAGCTCACGCTTGAGCGCATGCTGAATATGTGACATGCCAATTCGTGGCGCACCTTCACTCACAGCCAGCCAAGCTGCGGCCAGCGCGATGTTACTGATATTCGCACCGGTAAGCTCCGCCATTGAGGCAAGTTGCTCAACATTAATATTGTCGTCCAACGAAGCCTGTGCAGGCCAAATGGCCTGCCATAAGCGAACACGAGTAGCATGGTCCGGATAGTCAAACTTAAGGATAAAAGTGAAGCGGCGGCTAAAGGCTTGATCCAGATGCGAACGATTATTGGTGGACAAGATTACCAAGCCAGTGTGTGCTTCCATGCGCTGCAATAAGTAAGCCACTTCGATATTGGCATGCCTATCCTTGGCCTCCTTGACTTCACTACGTTTACCAAATAATGCGTCAGCCTCATCAAAAAACAGCACACCGCTGTCGAGAGCTGCCATATCAAAAATACGAGCCAGATTTTTTTCTGTTTCGCCGATGTATTTGTTGACTGCTGTCGAGAGGTCTACTTTGATCAAATCCACCCTCAGCGCATCAGCCAGAACTTCAGCTGCCATGGTTTTACCCGTGCCAGATGCACCATAAAACAGTGCACTGATGCCCACACCATAGTGCCGCTTGTCGCCAAACCCCAAAGCCAACACGTGTTCACGATGCAAAATAGCCGCGCGTAACTCAGCCAAATGCTGCTGCAATGCCGCCGACACAATCAAATCATCAAAACTCCTCTTGGGTTCGATCCGCAGCGCCAAATCACCGAAGTTTTGCTGACTACGCCAACGAAAGGCTTGGTGCAAATCAGCCTGACTAAGGGCACCGACCGGATAGCGCTGCCTACGATACAGCTCGGCCTCTTGCAAAATAGGTTCTATCTTGGAGACTACCGCAGGAAAGCGCTGAGCCAATGAGGTCAAATCCACATCATCGTCCAAAGGAATATCCGCCAAGCATTGGGCCAGTAATGCTCTGTCCTGATATAGATCACGAGCCGGCAACTGGAGCACCCTATGCGGTATATCACCCAGCCAATACATCGGTGATGACAGACCCTGTAATATGATCACAGGTTGCGCATAATTATCTGCCTGTAGGCTTAGCAAAACGCTTAATTCTGGCCGTTTCTCCGCCTGCTCTGGTAAGTGTTTTAAAATCAGGCAACCCGCGTACAACTGCACCTCACAAAAAATCGCGGTCACCAAGGATGGAGGGACTCTATCGTTCCCCATCAACTTAGCCAGGTCCCACTCCAACACTGGCATACCCAACACTTGCGCCGCAGCAGCCACCAACACAGCACGCCCACTATCAGGCAAGCCCTTCAACACCAAACATGCGCCAGGAACAAGGTTCTTTTTCAGCTGTGCCAAACTAGAAGCCATCGTAGTCGCAAGATGATGTGATGCCGTGACCCAGCGGCAACTTTGCCTTAAAAGGATCGGTAAATAGTCATGGCCAATCAGATAATGATAAATTCGCTTATCGGCCCTAATCATGGTATTGGAATTAACTTGCGATGAATTGTTACTGCCATGTGATAGCTGTAGCAACCCTTGCCGTACCAACGCACCATCCGGCAATAGCGATGCCATATGTTGGACTTGCTCCAAACGTGACGGGCAGAGGACATCCAAGACGAGTTGTACAGTAGGATGGTTCATATTGCTATTACCCTGCGCTTGAGCAAACCAATCTAGGTAACTCATATTCACATGTGGCAACAATGCCAATAGCAATACATCCCGCTCCAGTGAAGTCAGGCCAAAACGTTGCACCAACTGCCCTAAACGGCCATGGGCTACCTCTTCATCCAACAACGCTGGCGGCGGGGGTGCCAGTCTGGATTGCAGTTCTTCAGGAGGCGTGTCTTTTAGATTGCAAGCCCACTCATCCTGTGCTGAATCGGATTCTTGCTGTAACTGCCGTATGCGGGTTTGCAGCTGCGTGTCGATGCGCTGCAGCTGTGCCATCAGGCAAACATAGTTATGCTCGACGTGACGATCCAAGGCATAGAATTCGGGTAGGAGGTTGCTCATTAGGAGAATACTCATAGAGAACGAGAAAGGTCATGAACCTATGGCATACGCCCCAACTCAATGGCATTGACCACGTTTATTATTAGTTCAGGAATTACAAAAATAAAATAGGAACTTACGGGGAAGGGAGCGGGTCAGGAGCATCCAACATGAAAATCTGAACTTGCCTTTGTAAAACTATAATCTATAGTGCAGCGAATTAGGTATGCATAATTATTATGAAACCCGCATCCAACCACTGTTTGACATGCGTTATTTTTACTTCCATAAAGTATCGATCCCTCTCAACTAGGTAAAGGTTAAAAGCAATGGCAACCAGCACCGAGCAGATCGCAACCGCCTACCCCACTCCCACACACCGTTACCATATCAGCATAGGTAACGACGAGATGGCCTTCACCGCCGTATCCGGTATGGAAATCTCCCACGAAACCATCGCTTACAAGGATGGCTTGAGCGGATTATTCTACATGCCAGATCAGATCGCACCCGTTAACATTTCCCTCCTGACGAGGCGTGATCAAGGGGAAAAGTTAACTCGACGACTGAATTCACTCCACCTCTCTCAACCAAGTGGAGAAATAAAGATATCCTCATCAGCCTCACCAACGAAGCTGGCAACGAACTGTTGATTACCTGGAACGTCGCCAATGCCTTTCCCACCAAGCTGACCGCCCCCAGCCTAGACGCCAGCAGCAACGAAGTAGCCATTGAAGAGCTGGCACTCATGGCCGACGCCGTCACCATTCAGTTCCACTAACCCCACTCTCTACAGATACTGAAAGTGAACCGCCATGACCACTGTCACCAGCTATCCCGGTGTATATATCGAAGAGCTGCCCAGCCAATCCCTGTCCATCGCCAACAGCTCCACCGCCGTGCCGGTTTTTCCCGTGGCACGTGCGCATGACAAAGATAACCATAATGCGGAAGAAAACCCCAACGCCGCGGCCAATATCGCGAATGGGGTACCTCGCCTGCTCTTCCCCAAGACCACCCGTATCAACTCCTGGTTGGACTTTACCAAAGCGTTAGCTTATCAGCCCAAGGTGGCGGCCTCCCTCCAAAAGACAAAACAAAATAAGGCGGTTAAAACCATCGACAAGCCGACAGAGGCTACCCTGTACGACCCCAGTAATCCACTTCACCAATCTGTGAAAAGCTATTTTCTCAATGGGGGTGGTTATTGTTATCTGGTTCCAATAAGGAGCACACTCAGCGATAGCGTGGAAGGGGCCGTTATGGTTGAGTTGGAAGACGGGGACTTTACCTCGCGTGTTCAAAGACTGGAAGACGTGACCTTACTGGTAGAAGCTGGCGTGGGGATGCCATGGCCAGCAGCAAATGCCAATTCCCCTATCGGTCCTGGCGGGAACTACCTGGCTCAAGACAAAACCATTTTTGAAACGGCTGTAAATTTGCTGTGCATCCCCGGCAACAGCCTGTTCGCCATTTTGGACGGTCCACAAAAAGAACTGACGCCTAATACCACCCTGGATAGCAGGACTGCCTTTACCGCATGCTACTACCCCTATCTGCGGGCCGATTGGGCCACGTTTCAAACCACCTTGTGCGATATCCCGCCCAGCGGTGCCGTGGCGGGGGCATATTGCCGAAACGACCGAGAGCGCGGTGTATGGAAGGCACCAGCCAATGTGGCGCTAAACGGCGGCCTAGTTCCTCTGTTCAAAACCAGTGATGATTTAAACGGCCAATTCAACCCAGAAGGGCTGAATTTCATCCGCGAATTCACAGGCCGTGGCACGTTGATCTGGGGTGCCCGCACCCTCACAAACAATACCGACACTGAGTGGCGCTACATTCCCGTACGCCGATTGTTCAACAGCGCCGAAAAAGACATCAAAACCACTATGCGGTCCATGGTGTTCGAACCCAACAACCATGCCACCTG
>NZ_JAMZGH010000082.1:0-10423 GCF_024158805.1 Chromobacterium sp. S0633
CTAGCAAATCGCGAGTTCAGCCGCGCCTTGCAGGCCCCTTTTTCTTCGGGGTTTCGCGTCCTGGGGGACGAGGGGGGCTGGAAGGGGGCGGTGGCCCGCCCCCTCCCCGTTCGCCGCGCGGAAAGCGGCACCTAAATCATCATCCGCGCAGCGGACTCAACAGAAAAGCCCTCACAAATCACAGCGCAATCAAAGGAGGACACATCTCTCCGTGAAAGCAGATTCAACAAAGCAACCCTCTCCAAATACAGAGCAATCTATCGAACACCCCCGCCTCCCCTGCTACACTAAACCCCCGCCATGACCCCGGCATCTCCTCCATGCACACCGCCCCCGCCCTCATCATCATCGACATGCAACAAGGCATGAGCCGCCCCGAAGCCGGCCCGCGCAACAACCCCCAGGCCGAAGCCAATATCGCCCAACTGCTGAACGCCTGGCGCCAGGCCGACGCGCCGCTGGTCCACGTGCGCCACATCTCCCGCACCCCGGGATCGCCGTTCTGGCCCGGCCAGCCCGGCGTCGAATTCCAGCCGGCGCTGGCCCCGCTGGCCAGCGAACACGTGATGGAAAAGAACGTGCCGGACGCCTTCGCCCACAGCGGCCTGGAACGCTGGCTGCGCGTGCGCGGCATCGAACAACTGCTCATCGTCGGCGTCAGCACCAACAACTCGGTGGAGGCCACCGCCCGCAGCGCCGGCAACCTCGGCTTCCGCACCCTGGTGGCCGCCGACGCCTGCTTCGCTTTCGACAAGGCGGACTACGCCGGCACCCCGCGCAGCGCCGACGAGGTGCACGCGATGGCGCTGGCCAATCTGGACGGCGAGTACGCCCATATCGTTCAATGCGCCGACATGCTGCGGCAGCTGCAATAAACCCTGATCAGGAGCCCAACCATGCAATTCGCCTACACCATTCTCTATGTCTCCGACGTCGCCGCCTCGCTGGCCTTCTTTGAAAACGCCTTTGGCATGAAGCGCCGCTTCCTGCACGAATCCGGCGATTACGGCGAGCTGGACACCGGCGCCACCACGCTGGCTTTCGCCGCCCACCCGCTGGGCCGGATGAATCTGCCGGAAGGCTATGTGGCGGCGGACGCCTCGCCGCTGCCGCTGGGCATGGAGATCGCGCTGACGACCGACGACGTGGCCGCCGCCCACGCCCAGGCCTTGCGCCACGGCGGCGTTGAGCTGCAAGCGCCCTCGCTCAAGCCCTGGGGCCAGACGGTGTCCCATCTGCGTTGTCCGGATGGCTTGCTGGTGGAGTTGTGCTCGCCCATTTCCACCTAAGAACCTGTTCACGATCTTTGTTAAGTACGTTGAGGCGTTGCGTAGATACGCTGGAAACCTCGTATTCGACGCGCCCCCACTCCCTTCAAGCCTGCCGACGGGTGGCAGGCCCGAGGTCTTAAGCGGCTGCCTGTTCGAGTAGCGCGACGTTAGCGCGCCATCACTGAGCGAATCAAAGATTCGCACGTAGAGAGTTCAGCCGCGCCTCGGGCCTGACGGGTCCCGGAGGGAAGCCGCAGGCCAGGCTTGCAGGGCGGCCTTTAGGGTAAAGGGAGATTTGGCCGCGCAAATCTCCCTTTCCGTTTGCCGGGCGGAACCGGCCCTAAATCATCATCCGCGCAGCGGATTCAATGCTTTGGCCAATACTTCAAATCAGAAAAGATCATGAACCGGCTCTAAAACGCCAGCCCAGCCCCAACAGCAGCACGACTCCGGCCAAGGCGGCCAGCGCCAGTTGCGGCCACGGCCCGGAGCCGCGCAGCTGGAACAAGACAAGCCCGGCGACGATCAGCGGCGCGCACGCCGCCGCGCCCTGGCGCGCCAGCCTTGACGGCAAGCCCTGGCCCAGCCGGACGGCGAGCAGCGCGCCGGTCAAGCACACCCCGGCCAAGGCGGCCAAGGCCAGGCCGGGCAGACCCAGCCAGCGCGGCAGCGTCAGCAACAGCGCGGCGCTCAGCGCGCTGCCGGCCAGTTCCACCGCCAACGGGCCGCGGGTGTCGCCGCCGGCGTAGCAGTAGCGCGCCAGCAGCGCGTTCCAGGCGCCGAACACGATGCCCGGCGCGTACAGCGCCAGCAGCAGCGGCAGGTCGCTCGCGGCCAAGCCGGCCGGCAGCAGCAGCGTCACCAGCGCCGGCGCGGCGCCGATCAGTCCGGCCGCCGCCGGCAGGGTCAGCAGGCCGCAGGCGGCCAGGCCGCGGTCCAGCAGCCGCAACCGGTCCGCGTCCTGCGCGCCGCTCATCTTGCTCAACAAGACCTGGTTCAAACTCATCAAGGCGATCAGCGGCAGATTGATCAGCTTGCGCGCCAGATTCAGCAGGGTAATCGTCCCCTCGCCCAGCAGCGAGGCGGCCAGGCGCTCCAACAAGCCCAGGCCCTGGCTGGCGGCCCCGCTGGCCAGCAGCGGCCACAGCCGCCGCCAGACCTGCCGGACATCGCCGCGGCCGGCGCGCAGCCAGGGCCGCCAGCCCAGCCGCCAGTTGCCGGGCAGCAGCGCCGCCGCCATCAACCCGCTGCCGGCCAGAAAGCATTGCGCCAGCGTCGCCGCCGCCGCGGCCGGCCCGGCCCAGTACAGATAGAGCGCCGCCGGCAGATTGAACAGCAGCGAGCCCAGTCCGGCCAGCAGGAAGCGGCCCTGCGCTTGCAACGGCGCCGCCAGCACCGCCTGGGCCAGCAGGCCGGGCGCCAGCCAGGCCAGCCAGCGCAAAGCGGCGGCGGCCGATTCCGCGTGAGCGGCGCCGATGCCGGGGGCCAGCGCCCGCGTCAGCCACGGGGCGGCCAGGCTCAGCAGCGCCGCCAGACCCAAGCCCGCGGCCAGCCAGTGGCGCAGCTGGCCGGCCAGCCAGGCGCAGCGCCGCTCCGGCGTCTGCGCTTGCCACAAGGGCAGCAGCGCGGCGGACAGCAAGCCGCCGGCCAGCAGGGTGCGCAAGGCTTCCGGCAGGAACATCGCCACCAGAAAGGCGTCGCTGCGGCCGCCGGCGCCCCAGGCGGCTACCAGCAGCCACTCGCGGGCGAAACCGGCCAGCAGGCCGGCCAGCGTGGCCAGGGTCAAGAGCGCGGCGGGACCGAACATGGGCTCAGTGTCATTAGTGGAACAGGGTGAACAGCCCCTTGCCGCCCACCTTGTAGTTGAGATCGCGCGGCCGCTCGCCCATGGGCTTGGCCCCGCTGCCGCCTACGATCTTGTACGGCGCCACTTCCTTGCCCACCACGGTGTTGGCGGTGACCACCGCGCCGCGGCCGATGCGCGCGCCGTGGCCGATCAGCGCGCCGGTGGCGATCCAGGCGTAGTCGTCGATATAGACCGGCGCGGACACCGACCAGAATTCCGGCGCGCTCAGGTCGTGACTGCCGGCGATGATCTTGGCGTAGGAGGCGATGGCGACGTGATCGCCGATGATCAGCCCGGCGCGCGCGTCCAGCAGGCAGTGCCAGGCCACGCAGCTGTCCGCGCCTATCACCAGATTGTTGACGCCCAGCACCTCGGTGTTGCGCCACACGCTGGAGCCCTTGCCGATGCGCGCGCCGCCCAGGCGCAGCCAGGCCAGCCGCAGGTGGTGGGACGGCAGCTTGTTGATCAGGATGTTGTAGCCCTGCTCCCAGGCGCGCAGCCAGCGATCCTTGAAAGTGGCCCAGTTGAGGCCGTAGCGCGGCACCAGCTGAGTGGGCACTTCGTCGCGCAACAGCGCGTAGAAGCGGCTCGCCAAGGGGTGCGGGATGCGGCTTTCCATGTCGACGGAGACGATGGACACGCGCGGTTCCGCAGCGTCGCCCTCCTCGAAGGCCACGTTGTTGGCCAGCATCCAGTCGTAGGCGGCGGCCAGTTCCGCCGCCGGCGCGCCCAGACGCGCGGCGTAGCCGTCCAGCCGCTCGCGCAGCGCGCTGCTGTGGTAAATGCGGTGGCGCAGCGTCAGCGCCGGCGCGGCGGGAAGATCGGTGGGTTTCATCGCGGTTTCGCTTTCGGATCAACGGTTTTCGGGCCGGAGGGCGCGACGGCGCTCAATAGCGGATCGCCGCGGCCGGCCAGCCGGCGCGCCGCTTGCAGATTGACGCCCATCAGCAGCCAGAACAGGCCGATCAGCACCATGGTGAAGCTGTAGTAGTGGTCGAACAGACCGGTGAGCAGCGCCGCCAGCAGGCCGGACAGGGTGCCGAGCCAGATCGCGCGCTCCGGGTCCAGCGCGGACAGCGGGCCGCGCGGCCGCGCCTCGCGCCACCAGGCCACGGTGACGGCGACGAAGAGCAGCATGCCGGGCGCGCCCAGCTTGTAAACGTAATTGAGCCAGAGGTTGGAGATGCCGAGCAGGCCGCTGTCCGGCGGCGGCGGATCCACTTTGAAACCCAGGCCCAGCGGATAGGCGCGCATCGCGTCGGGGAAGCGGCGGTATTCGTCCATGCGGATTTCCGTACTGGCGTTGCTGGCGGAGAAGGTGGTGGCCAGGCGTTCCTGCAAGGGCGGATAGAACAAGACCAGGGCCAGGCCCAGCGCCGCGGCCAGGCCGATGATGCGGCCGGCGTGGGGGGCGCGCCGCCCCCGCAGCCACAGCAAAACCACCCCCACCCTGACGATGGCCCCGCGCGAGATGCTGAACAGCAGGCCGGCCGCGCCCAGCAGCGCCACCGTCAGGCCCAGCAAGCGCCGCCAGCCGCGCTGCGCCAGGCCGTAGAAGAAGGCCAGCGGCAGAAAGAGCGCCAGCGCGCCGCCGGTGAGATTGGGATGCACCCAGGGCGAGGCCATGCGGGTGTAGTTGGCGGAGAAGATGTCGCGCACCGCTTCCGGATGGGCGTAGCGCAGTTTTTCCAGCACCGGGATGAAGCTGTTGGCGTCGCGGTCCTTGAGGAAATAGCCGATGGACAGCAGCAGCATGGCCAGCGTGCCCAGCAGCAGCGTCACGATCAGGCGGTCGCGGCTGCGTTCGTCCGGCAGCAGCAGCGGCGCCAGAAACAAGGCGGACAGATTCAGCAGCCAGCGCGCCCAGTTGACCGGGCCGTTGCCGTCGGCCTGCACCATCAGCTGGCCCGCCAGAAACGGCAGCAGGCTGAAGGCCATCAGCCACAGCAGCAGCTCTTCGGCGCGGCCGCGCGGCCATTGCAGGAGGCCGACGGCCAGCCGCGGCAGCGCCCCCAGCCAGGCCAGGCCCAGCAAGGCCTCGGACACGGTGACGCGCACGCCCAGTTGCACCGTGGCGTAAGGCGCCAGGGTGGCGGCGAGGCCGAACAGCGCCAGTCCCAGCAAGGGCGCGCGCAGCACGGCGACGCCGGCGCAGGCGGCGGCCAGCGCCAGCGCGGCGGCGGCCGGACTGAGCAGGGCCAGCAGGCCGCCGAACAACAGCCCGCAGCTCAGGGCGAGCGCGCGATTCAGCGGCGTCATGCCAGCAGCCTGTCCAGCAGTTGATCCACGCGGCGGCGGTAGGCGTCCATATCGTAGCGGCGCGCCCAGGCGCGGTTGGCGTCGACATCGCCGTCCGGCCCGGCCGCGGCCAGCCGGTGCATCAAGGCTTGCAGCTCGCCGCCGTCGTTGGGGGCGAAACGCGCCGCTTGCGGCGGCGCGACCTCGTCCAGCGCGGAGCCGGTGGCCACCGCCACCGGCGTGCCCTGCGCCAGCGCCTCGATCACCGGCAGGCCGAAGCCTTCGGCGTAGGACGGCTGCCATAGCCGTTCCGCCCCCGCGTACACCGCGCTCAGCATGGCGTCGTCCAGATCGCTGAGCCAGATCAGGCCGTCCAGCCGCCGCAGCTCCGCCGGCAGGTCTTCCGGCCGCGCCACCAGCGCCAGCGCCGGCAGGTCCGGCTGGCGCTGACGCGCTTTCCGCCATTGCTCGACGAACCAGGGCATGTTCTTGCGCGGCTCGCGCGCGCCCACCGCCAGCCAATAGCGCGCCGGCAAGCCGGCCGGCGGCTCCGCGGCCGGCCTCGCCTGCTGCGGCACCGCGTTGGGCAGCAGCGCCAGCTTGGCGCGCTGGCGCGGAAACAGCCGCGCGGCGGCGTCGGCGGTGAATTGCGACGGCGTCCAGACCGCGTCGGCGCGTTGCAGGGAGCGCGCGGTGCCGGCCCAATCGATCACGCGATAGGCCAGCGCGCGCAGCAGGCTGACGTGGTAGTTGTCCAGGGTCAGCTGGAACACATCGTGCAACAGCATGGCGTAGCGCACGCCGCCGGGCGCGCGCCAGGGCGGCAGCCCGGTGTTGGCGGTGGCGATGTAAAGATCCAGCCGCCGGGCGCGGATGGCCTGCGGCAGAAAGCGGCATTCGAAATGCCAGCGCTCGCGCGGGCGATGCAGCCCGTCGGCCGGGCTGGGCCGCGCCGGGCATTCCGCCAGCCTCCGGTGGGGATGGTCGGCCGGGCAGGCGGTGAAACGCAGCACTTCCACGTTCGGCCGCGCCGCCAGCGCGGCCTCCAGCGCCAGCACTTGCCGCGCGATGCCGGAGCGCGGCGCGGCGGTCACCGGGCGGTAGTCAATTCCGATGCGCATGTCTCAGCTCCCGGTACAAGGTTTCCAGCTGGTCGGCGGCGATGGCCCAATCGTGCCGCCGCCGCACGAATTCGCGCCCGGCCGCGCCCAGGCTGGCCGCGCGCTCCGGCCGGCTCAGCAGCGCGGCCGCCGCCTCCGCCAGTTGCTCGGCGTCGTCGCCGCGCAGGTATTCGCTGTCGGGACGCAGGTCCAGCCCGGACGCGCCCTGCGGCGTGCTCAGCAGCGGCAGGCCGGCGGCCAGCGCCTCCAGCACCTTGAGCTTGGAGCCGCCGCCCTGGCGCAGGCCGGCGATGAAGGCCGCGGCGCGCCGCTGCTGCGTCGGCAGTTCCGGCACGAAGCCCAGCCACTCCAGCCGCGCGTCCGGCCAGCGCCGCGCCCAGTCCTCCGGCATCGCGTAGCCGCATATCGCCAGCCGCGCCCGCGGCAAGCGCCGCCACAGCCTAGGCATCACTTCCGCCGCCAGCCAGACGGCGGCGTCGCGGTTGGGCGGGTATTCGAAATTGCCGACGAAGAGCAGACGCTGGCTGGCGTAATCCGGGCGGACTTCGGCGAAGGCGTCGGCGTCCACGCCGTTGATCACCACGTCCACCAGCCGGCCGCTGTGCTGGGCCATCGCCGCGGCGTCCTCCCAGGTGACGGCGGCGACGCGCTCGGCGGCGTTCAGCGCCAGGGCCGCCCAACGCCGGTAACGCCAGCGGTCCCACCAGACGAAGGGCGCGCACCAGCGCGGCAGATGCTGATAGGTGGCCGCGCCCAGTTCAGACTCGACATTGTGCTCGGTCAGCAAAAAGGGCTGACGGCGGCGGTCCAGCGCTTCCAGGAAGGGCTGCAAGCCGTAGCTGTGCTCGATCTGCACCACGTCCCAGCGCTGGCGCAGCAGGCCGTCGAATGTGCGGCTCAGATCAGGCGACAGGCCGTTGACGCTGGCCAGCATCGGGTAGGGCCCCAAGGCCGCCGCCAATAGCGTCAGCGGGTGCTTCAGCGGCCGGCGCGGCAGCACGATCAGCCGTTCCACAATGCCTTCCAGCTGGCGGCGGCAGGCCTCGCTGGCCGGTTCCTTGCTCTGCACCAGCAAGGTGATGCGGTGGCCGCGCGCCGCCAAGGCGCGCAGCAGCTGGAACTGGCGCAGCTTGCCGCCGCTGGTGGTGGGCCAGGGCAGATACGGCAGGGTCCATAGAATGCGCAGCGGCGGGCAGCCGCCAAGGGAAAGGGAGGCCGGCTTCATTCTCGCCACTCCAGGATTTGCAGCTGCGGCTTCACCGCCACGCTCAGGCTGTCGCCGGCGGCGCTCAAGACGGCGCTGCTTCCGCTCAAGGGCTGGCGCAGCGTGGCGCGGGCGACGCCGGGCAAGCGCGCCGCGCCGCCGTTCGCGCTCCAGAACATCCACAGGCGCGCGCCGTCCGGCTTGCGCCAGGCGATGCTGTACAAACCGTCCGGCGCGGCGTCCAGGCGCGGCGGCGGCGCCGGCTCCAGCCGCGGGCCGGTGATGGCGAGAAAGCGCGCCAGCGCCTTGTAGGCGGGCTTGGGCTTGCCGTTCAGATCCAGCAAGCCGTAACCGCGGTCGCGCGCGCTGGCGCGCTGGTCCAGATCGGACAGCGCGAACAGAAAGACGCGGTCGTAGTCCAGCGCGCTCATCAGCGCCAGCCGGCGCAGTAAATAATCCGCCTGGCCGTCGCGGCCGATGATGTCCTGCTCTTCCTTGGGGCCGGCGTAACTGGACCAGCCCCATTCGGTGGCCCAGATGCCCGGCGCCTTGACCTGGCGCAGCCGGGCGTTGATCTGCTGAGCGCGCAGCACGAAGTCCCGCGTTTTAGGATCATCGCCCTCAGGCTGCTGGCTGTAGGGATGGTAGGCGACGATGGTTTTCAGATTCAGCGTGCCCTTCTTGCCCAGTTCCTCCAGCATCAGGCCGCCGCGCACCGGCATCTGGCTGTAATAAGCCATGCCGGCCATCACCACCGGCTTGCCCGGCGCCGCGGCGCGCAGCGCTTCCGCGCTGGCCTGCAACAAACGGCCGTAACCTTCCGGGCTGGGCAGCGGCCGCCAGAAGCCGGGCAGATTGGGTTCGTTCCACACCTGCCAGGCGTCCACCGCCGGATAGCGCTTGGCCAACATGGCCATGCGCTTGGCGAACACCTTGTCGTCCTTGGGCGGGTACTGGTCGCTGGAACCAAGCAGCGGCGGCACGCTGCTGGCGAAGGGCGCCGATCCCACCAGGTAGAACACCGATTTGAGCTTCTGCGCCTTCAGCGTGTCCACCAGCTGATCCAGCGGCGCGAACACGAACTGGTTTTCCTTGGGTTCGTGGCGGTCCCAATGCAGGTCCACCCGCACCCAGCTCAGGCCCAGCGATTTGAGCTGCTGCATCTGGCGCTGGTATTGCTCCGGCGTGAACCAGAGAAAATGCGCGTTGACGCCGAGGAAGTCGCGCCACACCACCGGCCGGCCGGCGGTCAGCTCGGTGGTTTCGGCGCGCGGGCCGGCCGCGGCCAACGTCAGCGCCGCCGCCAGGACCAGCGTCCGCCACGCCGCGCCGCTCGCGCTAGCCATGCGCCCTCTCCCCCAGCGCGGTCTGGAACATGCGCAGAAACTGCGTCGCCACGCGCGGCCAGGCGCGTTCCCGCCCCAGGCTGCGCGCCTGTTCGCTGTGCAGACGCAAGCGCTCGGGCTGACGCAGCAGGCTGATCAGGGTCCGGGCCAGCGCCGCGCTGTCCCCACGGGCGTAGACCTCGCCGTTGCCGAAGGAGACCTCCTCGGCCAGCGCGCGCGCGTCGGAACAGACCACGCCGCGGCCGCAGGCCACGGCCCAGGACAGCGCGCCGCTGGCGCCGCACATCCGGCCCAGCAAGGCCAGCTTCCACGATTCCCGATACGGCAGCACCATGGCGTGATGGGCCTGGATCAGGCCGGGGATGTCGGTGGCCGGCAGGTCCGGCCGCCATTCCAGCATGTCCCGGTGCAGCCCCAGCAGGATGGCTTGCTGGCGCAGGGATTCCAAATAAGAGCCGGAACGGCCGAAGGCGACATCCGGGGCCACCCCGCCCGCCAGGGTCAGCCGCACCCGGTCCCGGGTGTCCGGTTCTTGCTGCAGCAGGGCCAGCGCGTCCAACACATCCTCTATGCCCTTGCCCTGGTAGATGTAGCCGAAGTACAGCAGCCGCAGCGGCCCCTGCGGCGGCAAGGCCGGCAGCGGTTCGGCGGCGATTTCGCGATTGCCGTGCGCAATGTGGAACACCCGGCCGGCCGGCAAGCGCATCCGCCGGGCCAGGCCTTCCGCACCGGTGGCCGTCAGCGTCACCAGCCGGGTCAAGCGCCGCGCCAGCCGCCGCTCGCGCGCCAGCGTCAGCGGGGCGGCCAGCAAGGCCGCGGCCTGGGCCAGCGGGCGCGGCAGCCGCCGCGGCAAGCCGGGCGGCCGCCAGACCAGGCGTTCCGGATCATGGACGGTGGCCGTCAGCCTCAAGCCCGGCTGATGGCGCGCCAACCACTCCAGCGCCATGAATTCGCCGCAACGGCCGCCGCCCAGTTCCGCGTGCACCAGGTCGAAACGCCGCCAGTCCACGTTCTGCATCTGCCAGGACAGTTCCAGCGCGTTGAGCGCCAGCGGCTGCCCGTCCAGCGGGGAGACGACGCTGACGCCTTCGTCTTCCAAAGCCCGGCGCCAGGCGTCGGCGTAGTCGGCGATGCCGTTTTGCTCCGACGGCAGCGGAGCCAGCAGGGCGATCTTCATCGGCCTTCTCCTTTCCAACGCGCCGCGCCTCTCAACACGGCGGCGGGGATTTCAAAACGGCGGCGGTTGAGCACAATGCCGTCTACCTGTCCGAACGCGGCGCCCAGGATGGCCAGCGCGTTTTCCACCACCGGCACCGGGGGGGGGGGGGGGGGGGGGGGGCGCCCCCCCCCCCCCCCCCCCGGGGGCGGCCGGCGGCGCCCCGCGGGGGGGGGGGGCG
>NZ_JAMZGH010000083.1:0-9865 GCF_024158805.1 Chromobacterium sp. S0633
GGGTCTGGTTCTGAGTCATAGTCTGTTCTCCCCGCTCACTTCGCCGCCGCGCGCGGGTCCAGCGCGTCGCGCAGCGCGTCCACCAACAGGCTGAAGGCGGTGACCAGCAGCGACATGGACAAGGTAACCGCCAGCATTTGCCACCAATAGCCCTGGATCAGCTCGGTGGGCGCTTCCGCCAGCATCGATCCCAGGCTGACCTGGCGCACGCCGACGCCGAAGCCGAGGAAGGACAGGATGGCTTCGTACTTGATCAGCGCCACGGTGAGCAGGGAAAACTGCACCAGCAGCAGATGGGAGATATTGGGCAGGATGTGGACGAACATCTTGCGGGCGTTGCCGGCGCCGATGGCGTCCGCCGCCTGCACGTATTCGCGGCCCTTGAGCTTCAGGTATTCCGCGCGCACCAGGCGGAAAGTGCCGGTCCAGCTGGTCAGCGCCATCACCGCGACGATGGTGGTGATGCCGCGGCCGGAGACGGCGGCGAAGGACAACAGCAACAGCATGTCCGGCACCGAGGTGAACACGCTGTAAAACCAGCCCAGCGCGTCGTCCACCCTGCCGCCGAAATAACCGGCCGCCGCGCCCAGCGCGCAGCCCACCAACAAAGCAGACACCGCGCCGAACACGCCGACGAAGATGGAGGTGGACGTGCCTTTCAGGGTTTTCTCTATCACGTCGCGGCCGCGCAGATCCGCGCCGAAGGGCAGCGCGGCGCGCTTGGCCGGCGCGGCCTGCGCGTATTCGCCCACATGCTGCCGCGCCTGTTGCAGCTCCTGGCCTATCGGGTCTTCCTCCGGCGTCATGGTGACGATGGGGGCGGACGCCTGGGCGGGCTTGGCCGGCTCCGGCGGCAACACGTCGTCGGCGGAGGCCTGCACCCAGCTGGGCGGCGCGTAGGGCACGGCGATTTCATCGGTCCAGCCGCCGCCCACCAGATTGAACCAGCCGCCGACGGCCAGCAGCAGGTAGACCGCCACGATCCACAGCGAAACAAAGCCCACTTTCTTGCGTTTCAGCCTTTGCCAGCCCAGCGCCCACAAACCGCGCGAGGGGGCGGCCGGCGCGGCGCCGGCGCTATTATGCAATGTCGTCATTTCCAGCCCTCTCTCACTTGAGCTGCACGCGCGGGTCGATCAGCTTGTAGACCAGATCGCCCAGCAGATTGAACACCATGGTGGCGATGGCGATATAGATGGTGATGGCCTTGATCACCGGGAAATCGCTCTTGTTCACCGCCATCACCACCTCGTTGCCCATGCCGGGAATGCCGAAGAAGCTTTCCAGCACCAGCGCGCCGATCAACATATAAGGCAGCGACATCATCACGCTGGTCACCACCGGGATCAGCGCGTTGCGCAGCACGTGCTTGAGCATCACCGCGCGTTCGGACAGGCCCTTGGCGCGCGCGGTGCGCACGTAGTCCTGGCCGATTTCCTCAACGAAGAAGCTGCGGTAGAAGCGGATGTCCGGCCCCAAGGACACCATCAGGCCCATCAGCAGCGGCAGCGGCACGTAGACGAAGAGATTGACCCAGAAGGCATCCCCCCAGCCGCGCACCGGGAACCAGCCCATTTTGAAGGCCAGGAAATACTGGCCGGCGATGATGTAGACCAGCGCGCTGACCGACATGGCCACGGTGCAGGCGATGGTGACGATGTGGTCGGTCAGGCCGCCGCGGAAATAAGCGACCAGCGCCGCCAGCGGGATGGCGATCAGCAGGTCCACCACCAGCATGGCGCCGGTCAGCGTCAAGGACGGGCCGACGCGGCTGCCGATGATGTCGGCCACCGGCTGCTGGGTGGACCAGGAGGTGCCGAAGTCCAGCGTCAGCACCTGTTTGACGAAGATCCAGAACTGCTGCGGCAGGCTCTGATCCAGGCCCAGCTGGGCGCGGATATTGGCCAGCACGTCCGGCGTCAGGTGCTTGCCGGCCAGCACCAGCGACGGATCGCCTCCCACCAGGGTGAACAGGGTGAAAACCAGCAGCATGACGCCAAACAGGGTTGGGATCATCTGCAGGATGCGACGGATGATAAAAGCGGACATGATGTTCTCCTCGCCTGCCGCTTACTTCTGCACGTCCAGGAAACGCCAGATGTAGTTGTAGTTGGGATGCAGCTTGGCGCCGCGCACCCAGGGCTGGATCAGCGTGTTGCGGAAACGGGTGTCGCTGAAGGCCCAGGGCGTGTCCGCCATCACGATCTTGTTCATCGCGTCGTACAGCCGGTTGCGTTCCGGGCCGTCTTCCAGATTGCGCGATTGCTCGTACAGCCGGTCATAGCGCGCGGACTGGTAGCAGGCGTAGTTGACGCCGCCGGTATTGGGGCCGTACAGCAGCTGGACGAAGTTCTCGCCGTCCGGGAAGTCCGCGATCCAGGCCGCGCCGTTCATGCCGAACTTGCATTCGCGCTGCGCCTTGATCTGTTCGTTCCACTGCATCACGCGGAAGTCCACGCGCACCTTGATCAGATCGAAGGCTTTCTGCCAGTACTCGTTCCATTGCTTGTCGATGGCGGTGGGGCCGGTCAGGAAGTCCACCACCATCGGCGCGCCGTTTGGCTGGCGGCGGTAGCCGTCCGCGCCCTTTTTGTAGCCGAAGCGGTCCAGCAAGGCGTTGGCCAGCGCCGGGTTGTAGGGGAAGGCGCCGCGGAAATCCGGGTTGTGGCCGGCCACATTGGGCGGCACCACGTACTGGACCTTGACCGCCTGGTTGCGGCGGATGTCGCGTATGGTTTCGTCGGTGTTGAAGGCCATGGTGATGGCGCGGCGCAGCGCGATCTTGTCCTTGCCGTAGCCGCCCACCACCGGGTCTTTCATGCCGAAGGCGTAGAAGGTGATTTCCTCGTCCAGGCTGCGCAGCAAGCGGACGCCCTGGCGCTGGAGATCCGGCTTCAGCTCGGCCCGCCACGGATTGCTCGGGTCCATGCGCAGCAGCTGCCGGATCAAGGGCTGGGGAATGCCCACCAGGTCCAGCTCCGCGCTCTTGAACGCCAGCCAGGTGGGCTGTTCCTCCTGGATCACCGACACTTCGATGCGGCCGATCTGCGGGTAGCTTTTGCCGTTCATCTCGCGGGCGACGCGCTGGTCTTCCGGATTGTCGCCCGGCGGGTAGTTGAAAGTCTGCTTGCGGAAATGGGGGTTGGCCACCAGCGAGATGTGGGTGCCCGGCTGCCATTTGGCCAGCATATAGGGACCGGTGCCCACCGGGTGGGCGTTGGTGTTGCTGCCGTAAGCCTCCACCGCCTCGCGCGCCTGGCCTTGCACAAAGGGCGCGGCCAGGATGTATTTCAGCGCCGGGTACGGCTGGGTCAGCTTCAGTTGCAGGGTGTAGCGGTCCAGCGCGCGCACGCCGGCCACCGGCGCGTCGTAGTTGATCTTGCCGCCGGCGGGCTTGGCCCAGGCGTCCAGGCCGACAAACTTGCCGGCCACCAGATCGCTGATCGGCGAGGCGACCGCCGGATCGATCAGCCGCTTGAAGGCGTAGACGTAGTCTTCCGCCGTCAGCTCGCGCTTCTTGCCCTTGAAGGCCGGGTCCGGCGCGAAGTACACGCCTTTTTTCAGGGTGAAGGTATAGGTTTTGGCGTCGGCGCTGACCGTGGGCATGGCGGTGGCGACATTGGGCACCACCTTGACCGGCCGCGCCAGGTAGTCGAAGGTCAGCAGCGGGTCGAAGATGTGTTCGATGATGGCGCCGGAATAAATGTCCGAGGTCTTGGACGGGTCGAAACCGGTCTCCGGCGCGTTGAAGGCCACATGCAACACCTTGTTCATGTCGGCGGCCTGCGCCGACACGCCTCCCCACGCCATCAGCGCCAGCAGCGCGCATCGCTTCAGGCTCATGATTTTCTCCTTTGTTGTCGCTTCGGCCTGGCGTCTTGGACCGGCCTGCTTATTATGTCGCCGCTCTAGCGGCTCTTAGAACGTGTTTACGATCTCGCGAGCTAAGGCGAGACAAGGCGGAAACGAGCGAAAAAGCGGAATGTACAGGTGGTACATGAGCATTTTGAGCTTGGTTTTAACGCCCATTTCTATCCATCCCGCCGACGCGCAGCAGATCGTAAACAGGTTCTTAACACTCATGAACAAGGTGCGCCGGCGCTGCTTGTTGACAAGCGGCGGCGGCGACGCCATCGTAAAAGTATCCCTTCAAACCACCTCAGGCGGACGCCGTCTCCCCCCGCCTGGCACATTGCTCAGGAGCGCCTCATGAAAACAACGCTAGCGCTGTCCCTGCTGGCCGCCAGCCTGCTGACCGGCTGCGCCACCCAGGCGGGTTACGCGCAAAAGGTCTACAGCTGGCACGGCCGCGACGTCAACGAGATGCTGGCGCAATGGGGCGCGCCCACCAGCCAGCTGACCATGCCCAACGGCAATCAGCTCTACACCTACCGCAGCGCCTACAGCCAGGAAATGCCCTATCAGGGCGGTTTCTACAACTACCCCTGGGGCTTCAGCGGCGGCGGCTCGGTGTATTACCGCTGCACCACCAACTTCGTCGCCGATCCCAAAACCCATACCATTCAGTCGGTGAGCTTTGAGGGCAATGACTGCGTGGCGCCCCCTAAAAATTAAACACCGTCCTCGCCAAAAGAAAGAGCCTGCGCAAACGCAGGCTCTTTTCGTTTCAATGTTCGGCCGCCGGCTGGTGCGCCGGCTTGCCGCCCAACAGGCGGCGCACCCGGCTGCGCAGGCCGTCCAGATAGGTGTAGACCACCGGCACCACGATAAGGGTCAGCACGGTGGAGGTCAGCAAGCCGCCGATGATGGCGTGCGCCATCGGCCGGT
This sequence comes from Chromobacterium sp. S0633, assembly GCF_024158805.1. Classification (NCBI taxonomy): domain Bacteria; kingdom Pseudomonadati; phylum Pseudomonadota; class Betaproteobacteria; order Neisseriales; family Chromobacteriaceae; genus Chromobacterium; species Chromobacterium sp. S0633. The sequence goes on from NZ_JAMZGH010000083.1 coordinate 4,789, forward strand.
TGCTTTCCGAACCGTCGCCGGTGCCCAGCGCCAAGGGCAGCATGCCGAAGATCATCGCCAGGCTGGTCATCATGATGGGGCGCAGCCGCACCCGGCCGGCCTCGACGATGGCCTGGTTGCGCTCCATGCCTTCGCGCCGCGCCTGGTTGACGAAGTCCACCAGCAGGATGCCGTTCTTGGCGGCCAGGCCCATCAGCATGATGATGCCGATCACCGAGAACATGTTCAGCGTGGAGCCAAACAGATACAGCGAACAGAACACGCCGACGAAGGCCAGCGGCAAGGCCATCATGATGGTCACCGGCAGCGTGAAGCTGCGGAACTGCGCGGCCAGGATCAGATAGATGAAGATCACCCCCAGCGCCAAGGCCTGCACCGCGTAGCCCAGCGATTCCTGCATGTCCTTTTGCTGGCCGCCCTGCACCAGCATCACGCCCGGCGGCAGCTTCAGGCCTTCCACCAATTGATGCACCTCGGCGGAGACGGTGCCGGCGTCGCGGCCTTCGATATTGGCCAGGATGGTGATCTCGCGCATCATGTTGACGCGCTTGATCTGGCGCGGGCTGATGCCCTGCCGGGTCTCTATCAGCGAGGACAGCGGGATCATATTGGCCGCGCCGTGCGCATCCGGCCGCCCGGCCACGGTCAGCGCGTCCAGCAGCTCCTGACGGCGCTCGGACTTGGGCACCCGCAGCTTGACGTCGTAGTTTTCGCCGTCCGGCGCTTCCCAGGTGGTGACCGCGTTGCCGGCCAACAGGATGGACAGAGTCTTGCCCACGCGGGCCAGGTCCACGCCCAGGCTGGTGGCGGCGTCGCGCTTGAGCACCAGGTTCAGCGCCGGGTCGCCTTCGCTGAGGTTGGATTCGATGTCGCGCACGCCGTGGATCTTGCCCAGCCGGCGCATCAGGTCTTCCGACACCGCGCTCAGTTCGCGCAGATCGCTGCCGCGCAGGCCCACCTTGACCGGCTTGCCCTGCTGCTGCTCGTTGGCCACGGATTTGATGGTGACGCCGGCCACCGGCAGCACCCGCGCGCGCGCGTCGGCGATCACCTGGCCCAGGGTGCGCTGGCGGCTGTTCTTGTCGCCGATGTCCACCGTCACCGAGCCGTCGTTCTTGCCGGCGCCGAAATTGCCCTCGCCCACATTCATCGAGATCGACTTGATTTCGGGAATGCCCTTCACCGCCGCCGCCAGTTCATGGCCCTTGGTGGCGGTGTATTCCAGCGCCGATCCGGGCGCAGTCTGGTAGCTGATGGTGAATTTGCCGCTGTCGCGCTCCGGGATGAACTCGCCGCCGATGCCCGGCACCAGCGCGAAGCTGGCGACGGTCAGCAGCAAGGCCGTGCCCAGCACGGTCTTGCGGTGGCCCAGCGCCCAGCGGATCACGCCGACGTAACGCTCCGACAACCGGTCCAGCGAGCTTTCGAAGGCGTCCAGCATCCGCCCCAGCGGGCCGCGATGCTTGTCGCCGTGGTGGTGCGGATCGTGCCAGATGGAGGACAGCATCGGGTCCAGCGTGAAACTGACCAGCATGGAGATCAGCACCGCCACCGCCACGGTCAGGCCGAACTGGTGGAAGAACTTGCCGATGATGCCGCCCATGAAGCCCACCGGCAGGAACACCGCCACCACGGTCAGCGTGGTGGCCAGCACCGCCAGGCCGATTTCATTGGTGCCGTCCAGCGCGGCCTGATAATGGCTCTTGCCCAGGCCGGCGTGGCGCACGATGTTTTCGCGCACCACGATGGCGTCGTCGATCAAGAGGCCGATGGACAGCGACAGGGCCAGCAGGGTCAGCATGTTCAGGGTGAAGCCGAACATCTGGATGGCGAACAAGGTGCCGATCAGGGACACCGGCAGGGTCAGGCCGGTGATCACGGTGCTGCGCCAGCTGCCCAGGAACAGGAAGACGATCAGCACGGTCAGGCCGGCGCCTTCCAGCAGCGTGGATTCGACGTTGTTCAGCGACTTCTTCACGTCCTCGGCGGTGTCGTAGGTGTAGCGCACCTGGACCCCGGCCGGCATCTGGTTCTTCAGCTCCGCCACCCTGGCCTTGACGCCCTCGGCCACTTCCACCACGTTGGCGCCGCGCGCGGCGCGCAAGTCCAGCGACACGCCGGGCCGGCCGTCTATCAGCGAGATGCTGGACTGCTCGGCCTCGGTGTCGGCCACGGTGGCGATGTCCTCAAGCCGGATGGGCGCGCCGTTGCGGTAGCCCACCGCCAGTTGCGAGAAGTCGTCGGCGGATTTCAATTTGCCGGCGACGCGGATCGCCCACTCCTTGCTGACCGCCGACACCGAGCCGGCGGGGAAATCCTGGTTGGCGGCGCGCAGCGCGTCGGCCACGTCCTGCAGGGACAGGCCGGAGGCCTCCAGCCGCACCGGGTCCACGTCGACGCGAATCTCGCGGCGCACGCCGCCGATCAGCTTGACGTCGCCGACGCCGGCCACCATCTGCAGCCGCTTTTTCAACACCTTGTCCACCCAGGTGGTCAGTTCGCGCGGCCGGGTCTGGTCCGAGGTCAGCACCAGGGTCAGCATGGGGTTGTCGTTGGGGTCCACCTGAGACACGGTGGGCGCGGAGATCTCGCGGCGGAACTGGCCCTGGATGGCGCCTATCTTGTCCCGCACGTTCTGCACCGCCGACACCGGATCCACCGACAGCTCAAACTCCACCACCACGGTGGAATTGCCTTCCATGGAATAGGAGCGGATTTCCTTGATGCCGTTGATGGTGTTGACCGCCTCTTCCACCGGCTTGGAGATTTCGCTTTCCACCACTTCCGGCGAGGCGCCCGGATAGTCGGTGGACACCAGGGCGATGGGGAAGCGGATGTCCGGCATTTCCTCCACCGCCAGCCGCTGCCAGGAAAACAAGCCCAGCACCACCAGCGTCATCATCAGCACGGCGGCGAAATAGGGATTGCGGACACTGATTCGGGTCAGCCACATGCTGCGCCCCTCCGCTTAGAGTTTGCTGCCCGGCAGGGAGACCGGATCGCCGGCCTTCACCCCCACCAGGTCCACGGCGATCACGTGCTCGCCCGGCTTGACCCCGGACACCGCCGCCAGCCGGTCCGCCTCGGAACGCAGCAACAGTTCCACCGGCCGCCGCTCCAGCCGGCCCTGGCGCGCCACCAGCACCCAGGGCTGGCCGTCCGGATCGTGAATAGCCGGCAGCGGCAGCACGATCTGGTCGCTGATCTGGCGCAGCACAATGCCGCCCTTGGCGAACTGCCCGGCCTTCAGCTTGTACTCCGGGTTCTTCACGCGGATGTACAGGGTGAAGCTGCGGGTGCCCGCCACCGCCACCGGATTGATGCGCACCACTTCGCCGCGCTGCGGCTCGGCCAGGCCGTCCACGCTGAAGCCGGCCTGCATGCCGGGCTGGATCTGCGAGATCAGCCGCGCCGGCACGGTGGCGGCGATTTCCAGCACCGACAAATCGGCGATGGCGAACAGCACCGCGTTCTTGCCGGCCACTTCGCCGGGGTTGATCTTGCGCTCGTAGACCACGCCGTCTATCGGCGCGCGGATCTGGGTGTCCGCCAGCAGCCGGCGCGCGCGCGCCAGCTGGGTGGCCTGGGCCTTGGCCTCTCCCTCCTTCACCCGGTAATCGCTGTCGAATTCGTCATAGGCGATCTGCGAGATGAAGCCCTTGTGCAGCAGCTCGCGCTGTTTTTCCAGTTTGACCTTGGCCAGGCGCAGCCGCGCCTCGGTGTTGGCCACCTGGGCGTTCTGCTCCGTCACCGATTGCGACAGCACTTCGGCGTCCAGCACCGCCAGCACCTGACCGCGCTTGACCGCCTCGCCCTCGCGCACGCGCACTTCCTTGACCCGGGCCTCCACCTCGGCGGCCACGGTGCCGCTGGTCAGCGCGTTGAGCGATCCGGTGAAGGCGATCGTCGCCGCCAGCGCGCGCGGCTTGGCCGCCATCACATCCGCGGTGGACAGCGCCCGCGCCACCGGCGCGGAGGCCGCGGCCTTGCCGGCGGCGCCCTCCTTGGGCGGGTCGGACGGCTTGGCGCCGCAAGCCGCCAGCGTCAACGACAAGAGCGGGACTATGACAAATCGTGTGTTCATCTGTTTTGTTCTTTTCTATGGTTGAGCCGCCTGCGACGCGGGGCTCGGACACGCGCTATCGGCCGCCGCGTCAGGCTCGGCGGCCGCGCATCCAGGACGATGAAACGACGCAAGATTCCCCCTTGCGCCGGCGCGGCCGGACCAGGGCCGCTCGGCATCATCCCACAGGCTTCGCCGCGGGATATGCCATTGTGTGGTCGTATTGTCTTGTTGTTGTGAAACGTGGGCGAACAAGCCTCAGCCAAGCATTTGGGCGGCCTGACTGCGGCCGCCCGTTATCATGCCACAACACTATCCATTAAACATATGTCATTGCACAAACTGCTCGGAGCCCACGATGCCCAATTTAGTCACCCCCAAACGCTGAGATTCCGCCAGCACCATCGCCACCGGCTCATACCCCGCGTCCTTGTTCGGCTTGATGTGGAACTCCGGCTGCGGCGCCCGCGCCGCCGCTTCCGTCAGCTTCTTCTCCAAAGCCTCCCGGTTCGCCAAACGTTCTCCGTTCCACAAGATCCCGTTGTCCGCCGCAATGTCGATCTGCACCACCACCGGCTTCTCCATCGGCTTCGCCGGACTGCTCACCGGCATGTCCAGCTTCACCGCGTGCGTCTGGATCGGGATGGTGATGATCAACATGATCAGCAGCACCAGCATCACGTCGATCAAGGGCGTGGTGTTCATCTCCACCATCAGCTCGTCGTCGGACGAGCCTACATTCATTCCCATCTTCGTTCTCCTTCGGTGACCTCGACAAACCTGCTGCGCGGCTCGATAGCTGCGTTGCTCCGTGCTCGCTCCCTCGCTGTACTACTTGTACTATCTCGGTCGCTCCGCGCGGTGCGCCTTGCTCTCGTGCCGCTCGCTACGGTTTTTCGAGGTCCCCGTTCAATTGCGCGGCGGCGGTTCGGTAATAAAGGCGATCTTCACGATGCCCGCCTGCTGCACCGCCAGCACAATCCGACCGATCGGGCTGTACTTCGCCGCCAGATC
>NZ_JAMZGH010000084.1:0-7727 GCF_024158805.1 Chromobacterium sp. S0633
CCCTTTGTCAGCGTTGCTGACGCTGGCCGCCGTCAGTTGCAAATCCTTGCCGGCCTGGATCAGGCCCGCGCCGTTCTTCAGCTGCCCGGCCGTCAGCGTGAACTGGCCGTCGCTGCCGAGCAGGCCATCGTTGCGCAACACCTCGCTGACGCTAAGACTCAGGCCCTGCAAGGCGGTCAATCGCCCTTGCGCGTTGTCGAGCTCCGCCGTCTTGAGCTCGGCTTTGGCGTCGCTGTGCAGCTTGCCTTGCTCGCGGTTGTCGATTTTGTCCGCGCTCACTCGCAGCGTGTCCGCGCCGGCGTGGCTGATCTCGCCATGCCGGTTGTCGATGGCCGTAGCCTCCACGTCCAGCGTTTTGCCCTGGCTGGAGATCACCCCGTCGCGGTTGTCCAACACGCCCTGCAAACGTACGGAGCCGGCCGCCGCGCCGCTTTGCGCGATCAGGCCGCCGCGGTTGTCCAGCGCCCTCGCCTGCAGTTCTAACTGCCCGGCGCTCAAGGCGCCTTCTTGCAGCTTGATGTCCTCGCCGGCTTGCATGCGGGCCAGGCCTCGGGCGCCCAGCTTGGCTTGCGAGGCGTTCAACTCGCCGCCCGTCGTCACCCGCAAATCGCCGTGGCGGGCGCCTACAACCGCCCCCTGCAACTGGGCGCTGCCCGCCTGAATGCTCACATCGCCGCCGGCCAACAGCTCCCCATGGAAATCCAGGCCCTCGCGGCTGCGCAGCGTCAGCGCGCCGGCCTCGCCCAATTTGCCGTCGGCTTGGGCGCCGGCGGCTACGCTGCCCTTGCCCGCCACCGCGGCCGCTTCAATGCCGAGCGCGCCGCCCGCCGTCAGGCTGCCTTCCAGTTGGGCCGTGTCGGCGGCGGTCACTTGCAAGGCGCCCTGGCTGCGGGTCTGGCCGCTGTGTTCCAGCTTGCCCACGCTGTTGAGCTTGATGTCCTGCTGGCTGAAGGTCTTGCCCTTCAGCACCAGGTCGCCGGCGCTGCTCAGCTGCAGATCGCCGGCCCGCGCCGCCATCTCGCCTTGCTGCTTGACGCCCACCCCGGCCTCAGTGCCCACCAGGCGGATGGCGTTGGCGTACATGCCGCCCAGTTGCGCCACGTCCAGCGCGAAGGCCGGCGCGGCGGAACCGTCGGCCGCCAGCGGTCGCGCCTGCAGGGTGTCGGCGTCCACCTGGTTGCGGCCCAGCACCAGCTCCAACTGCTTGGCGTGCAGGTCGGCGTTCACTTGCAGCGCGCGGCTGATGATGGCGAATTTATCGACATTGCCGGCGTTCAGGCCGGCGCCGCTGATATTGACGGCGCCGCCGTTGACCTGAAAACCGGTCAGCGCGCCCTGGGCGTTGAGTTGCGGCGTGCCGGTGCTCAGCATGGCTTGCTGGGTGTTGATGAAGCCGCAGCCGCTGCAGCTGATGCCCCACGGGTTGGCCACTACCACTTGCGCGCGCTGGCCCGCCACTTCCAGATAACCGTTCAACTGCGAGGGGTTGGCGTGGGTGACTTCGTTGAGGATGATGCGGGCGCTGCCGCCGGCCAGATTGGGATTGCCGCCGACATAGCCGGCCAGCTGGGTATTGACGACTTGCACGCTGTTGTTGAGCACCGCCCCTTTGGGGCCGACGTTGAACTGCTGGTACTGGTTGTGGGACACGCCGGCGGCGGTGGGGGCGGCGATCTGCACCACCGGCAACCCGTTGTTGGCCTGAGTCACTGTCGGCCGTTTGCCGGCCGCCGCGCCGGGATCCGCCGCAATGTCCGCCGCCAGCGCGACGCTGCCCAGGCCGACGCCCACCCACAGCGCGCATAGTTTGAAGCCGAAGCCGCGCGCGGCGGCGAATCTCGCCCCCGCCGCATTCAGGCCTCGGCCGCCGCCCTTGCCCTGCCCGCTTGCGGTTTCCTGCACCGCCATCAGTTGGCCGCGCGCTTGGTTGAAGATGATGCGATAGAGTGTTTTGTTCATGATGGCGTCGTCGAAACGGGACAGGGCCCGGCCTTGAACGCACGCTCAAGGCCGGGAGCTCGGTAAAACGGGCTTATTGCCAGAGCAGGGTCAGGTTGAAATGGGTGATGGCGGGCCGGTTCCAGCCTTGCGGCTGGCGCATTGCGCGTTCGTGGCTGAGTTCGGCGCTGAGTTTGCCCGCCAACTGCGCGCGCAGGCCGGCGGCCCAGCCGGAAAGGCTGCGGCTGCTGTCGTCGGCGTAAGCCGGATGCGACACCCGGCCGGCGTCCAGGCCCAGATAGCCTTCCAGCTGCGCGCCGGCCATGGCCGGCAGCGGCGCGCTCAACTCATTGCGCCAGTACAGGCCGCCGCGGCCGCTGAGGCTGTTGCTGTTGAAGCCGCGCACGGTGTAACGGCTGCCGATGGAAAACTGTTCCGAAGGCAGCAGCGGATCGGCGCTGTACTGGCCGCGCAGCTCGCTGCTCCAACGCCAGGTTTGGCTGCCCAAGCGCAGCGGCAGCTGCAAGGCCAGACGGCTTTGAAACAGCTCATGGCGGGCGGTGAAGCCGGAGGCGGCCGTTTGCTCTTCGTTTTGCGCGCCCCAGCCGCCGATGCCGCGCTGATACGCCAGCGAGGCGTCCAGCACCGCTTCGCCCAGATAGCGGCGATGGCTCAGCTCCAGGCCGGCGATGGTCAGATCGCGGCGCTGCTGCGCGATTTCCGCGTCTTCGATAAAACTGCGCGAGGCCTTGCGGGTCAGACTGGTCTTGAGTTCGGTCTTGCTGCTCTGGTCTCGGTGAAGCAAGCGCGCCAGCGATAGCAGGGTATTGCGGCTATGGCCGCTGGAAGAGAAGGATTGGTTGACGCCCTGCACCGTTTGCCGGTACGCGAACGCGCTATAGCTGACGAAGGCGGTCCAATCGCCCCAAGGCAGCAGCCAGGACACGGTATGCGCCTGGCTCAGCGGGTGAGCGATATGCTCGGCGTCCTGACTCCAGGACAGGGACAGCAGGTCGTTGAAGCCGGTGGCGCCGCCCAGCAGCAGGCTGGCGTTGCTCTGCAGCCTGCCGGTGGCGGGCTGGCCGCTGTCGTCCAGGCTCAGTTGCCCGGTCAGCTGGCGCGCGCGGCTGCGGCTGACCGCCACATCGCTTTCGCCCGGCTGTTCTCCGGGGACGATTTCCATCGTCGCCTGCTGGGTGGGCACCCGCCCCAGCTGTTCCAGCCCCTGCTCCAGCGCGCGCACATTGAGGATGTCGCCGGCGCCGAGCGGAAAGGCGGACGTCAGGCCGCGGTCGCCCGGCCCGTCCTTGAGCCGGATTTGATGGATGCGGCCGGGCACCACCGCCAGCCGCAAGCGCCCCTGCGTCAGGTTTTGCTCCGGCAGATACACCCGGCTGGTGACATAGCCGCGCTCCACCATCGCATTGCTCAGCTCCGCCACCACCTGGTCCAGTTGGGCCAAGCCCAGGCATTGGCCTTGCCAGCGGGCCGCCGCCGCAGGCAGCCAGCCGCGCCAGGCGACGGGCATGCCCTCTAATACAAGTACCCGAATGGGGAAGCATTCGCCACCGTAATATTGTTCTACAATTTCAGACTTGGACTTAACTTGTGATTGAAAAGCATCTGGACGCTCTTGCAGTTCTTGACGCTGAAGCTCCAATTGCTGCTGATGGTTTATAAGTGGCTGATCAAAAACACGACCATCGAGAGGTGCGGCTTGTACAGCAGGCAAGACAAAGCCGCCAAGAGTGGCGGCAATCAAGTTCTTCATAGTCAGGGAACGGCTTAGAGCATTTATCTTAAATTATTCAAATACAATTTTCTCCGGCATTTTAAATAAAAATGCTTATACAAGAATTACGTAAAAACACGTAGCTGCGAATAAAAAAAGACGGGAGCACATGCTCCCGTCTTTTTTTGAAACTACTCTGCTTATGCGATAACTGTGCTTTCCAGCTCCGGCAAGGCGATTTTGTGATCCTTGCTGTATTGGTAGTCGTGGAACACGTGCTCGGCGCTGAGCAGTTGATAGCCGCCGTCTTCGCGCCGGACTGTGGTGTCTTTTAGACGATAGGCGTTGTGGCCGCAGGTCCAGCAATCGAAATTGCGCATCTGCGTGCACAAACAGGTCTTGTCCCACACCTTGATGCGGCGCTCGCCAGGGTGGGCGGCCACTTCGCGGTTATAGGCCTCGATATAGGAACAGCCGCCCTTGGCGTCCAGCAGATAGCCATAGGCCTCGCAATTGGGCCGGATGCCGTCGCCGATGGCCGGACAGTGCTTGATCATCCGCATCGGATAGCCAGTGGGTGACAGCTGGTTGACTTCGATGTCGTCCTCGTTGGCCTTGAAGTATTCCTGCTGCACCTTCTCCGGCAGGCCGCATTCGCGCGCCACGGTGAAGCGGGTGGCCACCTGCACCGCGCCGGCGCCCATTTCCAGGAACTGGGTCGCATCGCTGCCGGTGAACACGCCGCCGGCCGGAATCAGCGGGATGTCCAGTTGTTCCGCCCGCAGCCAGTCGCGGATTTCCACGACGATGGCGGCCAGATCGTATTGCGCCCAGTCCATGCCGAAGCCGAGGTGGCCGCCGGCCAACGGGCCTTCCACCACCACGTAGTCCGGCAAGCGGTTGCTGCGCGCGCTCTTTTTCAGGAAGAGCTGTAGGGCGCGCAGCGAGGAGACGATGATGCCGAGTTTGGCGTCGCGAAAGCGCGGATGGTCTTCCATCAGCGCGAAGGAACCCAGGTGCAGACCGGCGGCCAGGGTGATGCCGTCGATGCCGGCGTCCAGCGCGGCGTGCATGCGCGTGCGCAAGGTTTCCTTGGGCGCGTTCATGGTCAGCTTTTCCATGCAGTTGATGAAGACCAGGCCGTCGCCGCGTTTGGCTTCCATGGTCTTGCCCACATGCATGCGGGTGGCCTCGGCCAGCAGGCCCAAGTCGAACTGCACGACGGATTTGTCGCTGTTCTCGACATTGAATTTGTACTGCTTGAGCTTGTCTTTGACGTATTTGGTGTTGAAGCGGCGGTCGGTCACCGTGGGCACCATGGCGTCGGAAATATGGCCCACGCCGCCCAGCCTGGCCGCTTCCAGCGCCAGCGCCGAGGTGGAGATGTCCACACCCATGCCGCCTATCATGATGGGCACCAGCTCCTGCTTGCCCAGCCGCAGTCTGAAATCGTCAACGCACTTCATTAAATCAGCCTATCTCTCCTGAATGCTGGCGGGCATTATCCCCCCGCATTGTGGGAAAATCCATTTTTTTAGAGTTTTTGCTCCGAGCCCTCGGCCGGGACCGAGACCGCCGAGCCGCAATCTGGACTTTAGCCCGCCCAAGCCACTATGCACCCGCCAGATTGCAGCCATGCTACGCGCCTGCCATTGAAAAAGCCGGGAGATCCCGGCTTTTTCCAGCCCGCCGACGCGCGGCGGGCATTGCGCCGGCGCTTACCAAATGCGAATGCGCTCGTCCTGGGGCTTGAACATCTTGTCGCCGGGCTTAACCTCGAAGGTTTCGGCGAAGGCGTCGCTATTGCTCGCCGCGCCGATGGCGCGGAACTCCCCCGGCGAATGCGGATCGGTCACCAAACGCGACAACAAGGCCTCGTCGCGAATCTTGGTGCGCCACACTTGGGCGAAACCGTAGAAGAAACGCTGGTCCCCGCTCATGCCGTCTATCGTCGGCGCGCGCTTGCCGTCCAGGGACAGCAGGTAGGCTTTGTAGGCGATTTGCAGGCCGGCGTTGTCGGCGATGTTCTCCCCCAGCGTCAGTTCGCCGTTGATATGCTTGCCCGGCAAGGGTTCGTAGCCGCTGTACTGCGCCACCAGCTTGCCGGTCAGCAGGTCGAAACGGGCCCGGTCTTCCGCCGTCCACCAATTGCGCATATTGCCGTCGCCGTCGAATTGGCTGCCCTGATCGTCGAAACCGTGACTGATTTCATGGCCGATCACCGCGCCGATGCCGCCGTAATTGGCGGCGTCGTCCGCCTTGGCGTCAAAGAACGGCGGCTGCAGAATGGCGGCCGGAAACACGATTTCGTTCAGCGACGGGTTGTAGTAGGCGTTGACGGTTTGCGGCGTCATCCCCCACTCCTCGCGGTCCACCGGCTTGCCCAAGCGGGCCAGCATGCGGCGGTATTCGAACATCGAGCCGCGCTTGATATTGCCCACCAGATCGTCCCGCTTGATCTCCAGGCCGCCGTAGTCTCTCCACTTGTTGGGATAGCCTATCTTCAGCATGTATTTGGACAGTTTTTCCTGCGCGGCCTTCTTGGTGGCCGGGCTCATCCAGCTGAGCGTGTCTATGCTCTGGGCGTAGGCCTTCATCAGATTGCCCACCAGCGCTTCCATCTTGGCCTTGGACTCCGGCGGGAAGTAAGCCTGCACATAGAGCTTACCCAGGGCTTCGCCCAGATTGCCCTCCACCGCCTTCACCCCGCGCTTCCAGCGCGGCTGTTGCTCCAGCGTGCCGGCCAGCGCCTTGCCGTGAAAATCGAAACGGGTCTGCGCCAGGACGCCGTCCAGATAAGGCGCGTAGGCGTCCAGCGTCTGCGCCGTCAGATAATCCTGCCAGTCTTGCAGCGGCAACGCGGCCGCCAGCTTGGCCCAGGCTTCTGCATAGCTGGGCTGATTGACGTTGACGGCGCTGATGCCGCCGGCCTCGGCCGCGTCCAGAAAAGCTTGCCAGTCAAAGCCCGGCGCCCGCTTTTTCAGCTCGACCACGCTCATCTTGTTGTAAGTCTTTTGCGGGTCCCGGTTCTGCACCTTGCTCCACTGGGCTTCCGCCAACTTGGTTTCCAGCGCGAACACGCGCTGGGCGCGCTGCTCCGCGTCGGCGTAGCCGCCCAGCTTGAATAGTTTGACCAGATAGGCGCGATAGGCCTGGCGCGCCTTCTCAAAGCGCGCGTCCTTGCCCAGATAGTAGTCGCGGTCCGGCATGCTCAGGCCGTTCTGATACAGGCCGGCCAGGTATTGGCGCGCGTCCTTGGCGTCCGCTTCAACGTAAAAAGCCAAGGGCTGTTGCACGCCCAAGCCCTGCGCCGCGCCCATCCAGGCCGCCAAGGCGCTCTTGTCCTTCAAGGCGGCGATGGCCGTCAGTTCGCCGCGCATCGGCGTCAGGCCCAGCTTGTCCAGCGCGGCCTCGTCCATGAAGCTGTGATACAGATCGCCGATCTTTTGCGCCTCAGCCGACGCCTTCGGCTTGGCGGCGGCCTCCTCTATCAGCTTGCGGCTGCGTTCCAGGCTCAGATCGCGCAATTGCTTGAAAGCGCCGTCGTTGTCTTCGGACGCCGGCAACACCGCGTGCTTGACCCAGGCGCCGTTGACCGCGTGATAGATATCGTCTTGCGGACGCACCGCGCTGTCGAAATGCTGTTTGTCGATGCCGGACACGGCGCTGGCTTGCGCTTGCCAAGCCAGCAACAGGCTGGCGGCCATCAGGGCTAACTTCATTTTCATCGGGGTTCCTTTCACTCCATTTCTCTGCGGCCCTGTTTTCCTTGTTTTGGTTCCGGTGAAAATGCCGGGCCGGCTCACAATTGCGAAATAAAGGCAGCCCGAAGGCTGCCTTTTCCTCACAAAGGGTCAAACATCAATTTCATGACAAATACAATATATGGATCAAGACAAGTTATATATAGCGTGCCTTGGCCGGACTCGCGGGATCACTGCACAAACTGCTCAGAGCCCACGATGCCCAATTTAGTCACACCCAAACGCTGAGATTCCGCCAGCACCATCGCCACCGGCTCATACCCCGCGTCCTTGTTCGGCTTGATGTGGAACTC
>NZ_JAMZGH010000085.1:0-7685 GCF_024158805.1 Chromobacterium sp. S0633
CTCCACCCACCCTACGGCGGATGGTTTGGTCGGGGGTATTTGTAGGGTGGGTGGAGCCGTAGGCGATACCCACCAAAGCCCGCCGCCAAGGTCCAAGCATCGGTTCCATCGCGTTTCCGCGTGGGTATCGCTGTGCTCCGCCCTACGGCGGATGGTTTGCTTGGGAGGGAGGGTACCCTCCGCCGACACTGCCCAAGGACTCATCCGCCGCGCCCCCTCGCGCAAACCGCCTCACTCCCCCCGCAACTGCTCGCTGCCCACTCCACATTCCTGCTTCAAGAAGGCGTAACCGGCCGGCGTGATCCGCAAGGCGCGGCTGTCGCTGCGGCGCTCGGTCAGACCGCGCTGCAAGAAGGCTTGGCACAAGGCCGCGCCCAGGCTGCCGGCGATGTGGTCGCGGCGTTCGCTCCAGTCCAGGCAGGCGCGCGCCAAGGGCCGGCGCGGGCGGGCGATGCCGGCCAGTTGAATGTCCAGCCGCGCCGCCAGCCAGTCCGCGCCAGCCGGCGTCACCGCGAACTCGCGCTCCTCGCGCCGTTGCAGCAGTTGCTGCTGTTGCAGGAAGTCGGCGACGGCGATGCCCAGCCGGCCGGCGAGGTGGTCGTAGCAGCTGCGCGCCAGGCGGATGTCGGCATTGCCCTTGGGACGCACCGCGCTCCGGCTTTCGCCGGCGGCGGCGGACAGCGCTTCCAGCGCGTGGGCGATGGCCGGGCTGGCCAGGCCGTAATAGCGGTGGCGGCCGCGTTGTTCCACCCGCACCGCCTGGCCGTGCAGCAACTTGGCCAGATGGTTGCTGGCCGCTTGCGGCGACAGGCCGGCGGCCTGGGCCAGATCGCTGGCCGGGTAGAGGCGGCCGTCTTGCAAGAGCAGCAGCATCAGCGCGCGGCCGGGGTCGGCCAGCAGGCTGGCCAGGCGGCTGATGTCGGGTATGCGGTCGTGCGGGGCTGCAAGCATGGTTCATCCTCGGCTGAAACTTTGGCGGATGCCGCCGGCTACGATAAACCCATCGTCAAGCTTGAACAAGGAGAGCGGGAGTGGAGGATTTGCTGGGCTATCTGCATAGCCATTTTCTGAGCGAGCCGGCCTTGCTGGCGCGCAGCGGCGTGAGCCTGGACACCCTGCGAGGCTGGCAGCGGGCCGGCGCGGCGCCGTGGCCGTCCTACCGGCTGACGCTGAGCGGGGAGGCGGCGTCCTGCATGGGCGCGGCGGCGCTGAGCGCGGAGTCGGCCTGGTATCCGCAGGGCATGTTGTGCTGGCTGGGCCAGGCGCTGGCCTTGGACGGGGATCCGGAGCGCCTGCGCGCCTGTTTCGGCCGGCAGTGGCGCGCCGGGCTGGCGGCGCTGGAATTGCCGCCCGCCGAGGCGGAGCCGGATTGGGAGGCGGCGTGGGGGGATTTCCTGGCCGGCGGCTACGGGGTGTGCACCCGCGCCGGCTTGCCGGGGGAGATTGCGCAGAAGGAGGCGCTGGTGTCCTTGATCGACGCGCTGACCGAGCGGCAACGCCGGCCCGCGCTGGACCCGGCCCGGCGCGAGCGCCTGGCCTGGGCGGTGACGGCGCTGGACGGGGTGGCGGCGCCGTTTGCGCCGCATGAGCGGGCGGCTAGTTCGCGTGCCCGCTGCGTGGAACTGACGCGGCGGCTTTACCTGATGGAGGCGATATGAGCGCTTGGCCTTTGGACCCGCTGGCGGCGGTGACTCACACCCATCCCTATCCCTATTATCAGGATCTGGCGCAGCGGCGGCCATTGTATTTTGACGCCGGCCTGGGCTTGTGGGTGGCGGCCGGCCACGCGGCGGCGCAGGCGGTGTTGGCCGCGCCGGAGTGCCGGGTGCGGCCGCTGGATCAGGCGGCGCCGCCGCAGTTGGGCGATGGCGGCTTGGCGCGCACGTTCTGTCTGTGGGCGCGGATGAGCGAGGCGCCGCGCCATCCGGCGCTGAAGGCGGCCTTGAGCCGGGCCTTGGCGACGGCGGCGGGCGCGGAGGCCGGGCGCTTGTCGGAAAGCCTGGCGCGGGACTGGCTGATGCGCGAGCCTTTGAACGGCGAGGTGCTGGACCGGATGGCGCAGGGCTTGCCGGTGCTGACGCTGGCCGGCTTGTTGGGTCTGCCGGCGGCGGACGCGCCGGCCTTGGTCGCGGAGGCGGCGGCGCTGGCGCAAGCGTTGGCGGCGGATGCCGATGTAGAGGCGCTGGAGCGCGGAGAGCGGGCCTTGACGGCTTTGCAGGCGCGGGTGGCGGAGGCGCTGCCGCAGGCCGGCGGCATGCTGGCTGAGCTGAAGAATGAATTGGCTCCGGATGAGGCGACGCTGACGGCGAATGTGATCGGCCTGCTGTTCCAGAGCCTGGACGCCGGCGCCGGCCTGTTCGCCGCCGCTGTCTGGCATCAGGCCCAGGGCCGGCCGCTGGCGGCGGGCGCGGCGGAGGAGTGGGATGGGCTGGCCTTGCGGGACCCGGTCTTGCACAACACCCGCCGTTTCGTCGCGCGGGATTGGTCCTATGGCGGCCAGACGGTGCCGGCCGGCGCTTCGGTATTGGTGGTGTTGGCCGCGGCGGCTTTGGACCCGGCCGGGCCGGGCGAGGCCTTGATGTTCGGCGCCGGCCGGCATGCCTGCCCGGGCCGGGCGCTGGCGCTGGAGATCGCGCGCGGCGGCCTGGCGGCATTGGCGGCGGCGCGGCCGGATTGGCAAGACTTGACGGCGGCGGCGCGTTTTCGCCGGCTGCCCAACGCGCGGGTGCGCCTTTATGGCGAGAAAGGGAGAACGGAATGATTGCGGTGATTTTCGAGGTGGAGCTGGCCGAAGGCGGCCGGGACGGTTATCTGGCTTGGGCGGAACGCCTGGGGCGGGAGCTGGCGGAGGCGGACGGTTTTCTGTCGATCGAGCGCTTCGTCAGTCTGAATCGGCCGGAGAAGATGTTGTCGCTGTCGTTCTGGCGCGACGAGGCGTCGGTGGCGGCCTGGCGGCGGCTGGAGCCGCACCGCGCGGCGCAGCGGCAGGGCCGGGAGGCCTTGTTCGCCGATTACCGGCTGCGGGTGGCGGCGGTGCTGCGGGATTATGGGATGAACGAGCGGGCGCAAGCGCCCGATGGCGTCAGCCCTGAATTGGATGCAAGGCCTTGATCACGTAAAGATCAAAACGGGTGGATTTGCCGTCCAGCACCGCGGACGGCTTCACGCCCTCGATGGCCGCGCCCAGCCGCGGCCGTTTCACCACCACGCGGTTCTTGGCCGCGGCGATGGCGGCTTGCAGCAGCGCGGCGCTGTCCTGATCGTCGCCTATCACCTGCTGGAAGGCCTGCATGTCCTTCTTGGCGGCGGCGCTTTTCTTGTCGGTGTCCGGGAACATCGGATCGACGAACACCACGTCCGGGCGTTCGGCCTCGCTTAGCGCGGCCAGCCAGGCGATGGAGCTGGCGTGCACCAGATGCATGCGCGCGGCGATGTCGGCGGTGTCCGGGTGGCCGGCGGCGCGTTCCAGCGCGTCGGCCAGCAGCGCGGCGGCCACCGGCGAGCGCTCCACCAGGGTGACGCGGCAGCCCAGGCCGGCCAGCACGAAGCTGTCGCGGCCCAGGCCGGCGGTGGCGTCCACCACATAGGGCAGTTCCTTGGCGCCTTTCAGGCCGATGGCCTTGGCCACCGGTTGGCCGCGGCCGCCGCCCTGTTCGCGCCGATGCTTGGCCGCGCCCTCGACGAATTCCGCATACACCGCGCCGTGCTTGCCGGTGGTCAGCAGTTCCAGCCTTTGTTCGCCCAATTCCAGCCAATAGCCCTGCTCCGGCCGTTGTTCCAGCAGCGGCAGAGCGAAGCGCTGGCTCAACAGGCGGGCGGCGTCCAGGCGGTCGGGACGGGCGCAGTACAGCGGGGTGGCGGGCATGGAGAAATCCTTGGATGGGCGGACGGCGGACGAACGATACGGGATGCGGCGGGCGAGGGCAAGCCGGGGGATTTTGAATATGTTGAACAAATATCATGTGTGCTACGTATTTGCACTTAGCTTACTTCGCGTGAGGAACAACTATTTTTTAAAGAGGGGGCTTCTTGGTCGCGCTTGACAGCTTTTGTCAGCTTGCCGGCTGCCCGGTTTGTTACGGTGTCGCTGTTGTTCTGATTCGAATTTATTTAATTGTCATTTATTTTTGCTTTGATACAGGTTCTAATCCGCTAAGCAGCTTTTGGGATGTAGTCGCAAGCGTGGTTCGATCTGGGTCTTGGCGCCTGTTCAATGCTTGTTGCGCTTGGTGAAGCGTCAGCGGGCGGATACGTCTTAAGAAAGGCCTATGTACCGTATGTACATTCCGCCTTCTCTGCCGTCTTCGCCTTGTCTCGCTCTTGCTCGCAAGATGTTGAACAGCCGCTTAAGCCGAAATAATCCGGGAGAGCGTGATGGGGTGGTGGAAATCAGCGGGGCAATCGCAAGGCAGTGACAAGAAGACACCGGCTCTCAAGCGCTCGCGCCTGCTGTTGCAGGCTCTGGAGCCCAGGTTGATGTTCGACGGCGCGGCGGCCGCCACGGCCGCCGCCGCCTCGGCGCATGCGGACGCGCCGCTTCCGGCGGAACGCCCGGCGCAGACGGAAGCGCCGCGATCGGCCGCGGTGGAGCGTCTGGCGGAGAAGCTCGCAGCGGCGCTGGCGCCGACCGCGCCGCCCAAGCAGGTGGTGTTCGTCGAATCCAATGTCGCCAATTACCAAAGCCTGCTGGCGCAAATGCCGGCCGGCATGGAGGTGGTGGTGCTCAACGCCGGCAAGGACGGCCTGAGCCAGATCGCCGAGTGGGCCAAAACCCACCATGGCTACGCCGCCATCCACATCATTTCCCACGGTCAGAGCGGGGATTTGATGCTGGGCAACATGGAACTGACCACGGCCAAGCTGGACAGCCGCCAGGCGGACCTGAAAACAATAGGCCAATCCTTGCGCGCCGACGGCGACATCCTGCTCTACGGCTGCGACATCGCCGCCGGCAGCAGCGGCGCGGCCTTCGTCAGCGCGCTGTCCCGCTACACTCAGGCCGACGTGGCCGCGTCCACCGACGCCACCGGCGCGGCGCGCCTGGGCGGCGACTGGACGCTGGAGCGCAATAGCGGCCATATCGACGTGGATGCCTTGCATTTCAGCTATGACGCCTTGCTGGCGCGGCCGGTGACGGGCACCACTGATTTCACCACATCGGACGGCAACACCTATAACCCCTCAGGCAGTACCGTGAGCGCCGGCAACCTCCAGGGCTGGGATTTCACGTTGCAATTGGGCTCCACCAATAACGGCGGCCAGACGATTATTGTCGAAAAGGCCGGCTCGGTGACCACGGAAACGGTGGACGGCTATAGCGACGGCACCATTCCCATCTCCTATTTCAGCGTCAAGTCCAACGACAGCAGCCGCTTTACCTTGAACTCCATCGGCGTGGTGCTGAACGGTTACGATTCCGCCACTTCCGGCGGCAATCTGCAATTGGTCGGTTATATCAACGGCGTGGCGGTCAGCGGGGCGACGCTGACGCTGAACGTGGGCGACGCGCTGCAAGGCAGCGGCGGGCTGGTGACTTTCAACGTGTCCGGCAACAGCGCCTTCCAGGGCATCGATTCCTTCCGGGTGTTGGCGGCCAGCGGCCATAATGTGACGGGCATGATAGGCATAGGCGCCATCAACGCCATCAATTTCGGCTTTGCGCCGACGCTGACCGCCAGCGGCGGCTCCAGCGCCTACAGCAGCGGCACCGGCACCGCGGTGACGGTGGACAGCGGCATCACCCTGTCCGACTCCGACAGCAGCACCCAGGCCAGCGCCACGGTGTCCATCAGCGGCAACTTCCAGAGCGGCCAGGACGTGCTGGCCTTCACCAACAACGGCAGCACCATGGGCAATATCACCGCCAGCTACAACAGCGGCACCGGGGTGCTGACGCTGACGTCCAGCGGCGCCACGGCCACGCTGGCTCAATGGCAGGCGGCCTTGCGCGCGGTGACTTATTCCGACAGCTCGCTGTCGCCCAATACCGGCAACCGCACCATCAGCTTCGCCATCAACGACGGCGCGATCAACAGCAGCGCGGTGACCAAGACGGTGACGGTGGCGGCGGATTCCGCGCCGGTGATCGGCAACCTCAACGGCGACAACCCCACTTTCACCGAGAAAGGCGGCGCGGTGAAACTGGACGTGGGCACCGCGGTCACGGTGACGGACAGCGACACCCCCAACTTCAACAGCGGCAATCTGACCGTGCACATCTCCGCCAACGGCCAGAGCGGCCAGGATGTGCTGGGCGTCGACACCAGCGGCTCGGTGTCCCTGTCCAGCGGCACCAGCGTGGGCAGCGTGGTGACGGTGGGCGGCGTGAGCATAGGCGTGATCGCCAGCAACGGCGACGGCGTGGGCGGCCATGATCTGATCGTCACCTTCAACAGCAACGCCACCCCGTCGCGGGTGGCCACCCTGCTGGCGGCGCTGACTTACAACAACAGCAGCAACGATCCCAACACCGCCACCCGCACCATCAACGTCAGCGTCAACGACGGCCGCGGCGGCACCGGCTCCAGCAATGTGACGGTGGCGGTGGCCGCGGTGAACGACGCGCCCACCGGCAGCGCCACCGCCTCCAATCCCACCTTCACGATGGGCGGCTCCGCGGTGACGGTGTTCAGCGGCGCCAGCGTCAGCGCCGTCGAATCCAGCCAGAGCGTGATCCTGCTGACGCTGACCGTGTCCGGCCTGCAAGACGGCAGCAGCGAAATCCTGTCCATAGACGGCAGCAATGTGGCGCTGACCAACGGTAACTCGGTCACCACCAGCGGCAACGGCCTGAGCGTCACCGTCTCGGTGTCCGGCGGCACCGCCACGGTGTCCATCAGCAGCAGCGGCGTTTCCGGCAGCACCGCGGCCAGCGTGATCAACGGCATCACCTATCGCGACAGCAACGGCAGCCCCTCCATCGGCAACCGGGTGGTGACGCTGACCAGCGTCAAGGACAACGGCGGCACCAGCAACGGCGGCGTGGACACCACCACGCTGGCCGTGGCGTCCACCGTCAGCGTGGCGGTGGTGCCGGTGGTGACCACCAGCGGTGGCAGCGCGGCCTTCACCGCCGGCGACAACACCGCGTCCACCCCGGTGGCGGTGGATTCTGGCATCACGGTGAGCAATAACGCCGGCCCCACGCTGGCCAGCGCCACGGTGTCCATCAGCGGCAATTTCCAGAGCGGGCAGGACGTGCTGGCCTTCACCAACGACGGCAGCACCATGGGCAATATCACCGCCAGCTACAACGCCGGCACCGGGGTGCTGACGCTGAGCTCCAGCGGCGGCAGCGCCACCTTGGCGCAATGGCAGGCGGCCTTGCGCGCGGTCACTTACACCGATACGGCGGTGACGCCCAATTCCGCCACCCGCACCGTCAGCTTCCAGGTCAACGACGGCAGCGCCAGCAGCGGCGTGGCCACGCGTTCGGTGACGGTGACGGCCACGGATCAAACGCCTATCGCCACCGCCAGCGGCGGCAGCGCAGTCTTCACCGCCGGCGACAACACCGCGTCCACGCCGGTGGCGGTGGATCCCGGCCTCACGGTCAGCGATCTGGACAACAGCACCTTGGCCAGCGCCACGGTGTCGATCAGCGGCAATTTCCAGAGCGGCCAGGACGTGCTGGCCTTCACCAACAACGGCAGCACCATGGGCAATATCACCGCCAGCTACAACAG
>NZ_JAMZGH010000086.1:0-7094 GCF_024158805.1 Chromobacterium sp. S0633
GGCATCGCCAGCCTGAGCCAGCAAAGCCAGACCGTGGCGGCGGGGACCAATCTGGACCTGGTGGCGCAGCGGGACACCAACCAGACCAGCGGTCGGCGCTGGCTCCACAATGTGGGCCAGCACATCAGCCTGTTCGTGGCCGGGGTCAAGGATCAGATCGCGCTGAAGCTGATCGCCGCCAAGGGCAAGATCCAGATGCAGGCACAGAGCGACAGCATCGAGGTCACCGCGGACAAGGATGTGACCGTCACCGCCTGCAAGGGCAAGGTGGAAATCGCCGCCGGCCAGGAAATCCTGCTCACCAGCGGCGGCGGCTATATCCGGCTCAAGGGCGGCAATATCGAAGTGCACTGCCCGGGCGAAGTCAGCGTCAAGGGCGCCAGCCACGCGCTCACCGGCCCGGCCAGCCTCAGCACGCCCACGCCCACCTTCAACAAGCCGGGCATGGGCAATCTGCAAGTGATTCACGATTTCGCCAACGGCTACTCCATGGATCAGGGCAAATTCGTGCTCACCGACGCGCTGGGCGTCAAGCACAGCGGCGTGCTGGACGCCGCCGGCAAGGCCATGGTCAACGGCCTCCCCACCGGACCGGCTCAAGTGCAGTTCCTGGGCCGTCCGCACAAGAGCGAGGCGGACATCTTCCCCTTTGTGCCGCAGCCGGAAGCGGCGCTGCAAAAAATGGGCGCCGCGGTGCAGCAGCAGGCCATGAGCCAGCTGGGCAGCCTGGTGGGCAAGGCGCTGCCGCCCGGCGCCGCCGGCCTGGCGCAAAACCTGGCCCAGGCCAAAGGCGCCGTGGACCAGGCCAAAGCCATGGCCTCCCAAGCCCAGGCAGCGCTGCAACAAGCGCGCGACATCAAACAACTTGCCTCCGGCGCGTCCCTCCCCGCCGCCGCCGGCATGATCAAGAATATCGTTTAAGAGCCCTCCTCCGACATGAGCACCGCAGCCCAAGCCAAACCCGTCGCCGTCATCAACGGCACGCCGCAAAACGCAGCCCAGGTCATCCAGCAAACCGGCAAGACCTTCGATCAATGGCTGCAAAGCATCAGCGACGGGCATCTGTCGGTGGACAGCCTCAAGACCATAGGCAGCGCGGTGCCCATTGTCGGCAACCTGATCTCGGTGGGCGATGTCATCGTCGACCTGATGGAGATGTCGGAAAAGAGCAAGAAAAAACAGGAAGTCGACGTCTTCGACTGGCTGTTTCTGGGCGTGGACCTGGTGGGCGTGGTGCCGGCCGCAGGCGGCCTGTTCAAAATGGGCGCGCGCCCCACGCTGAAGCTGTGCGCCAGCAGCGTGCGCCGCGCCGGCGGCGACTGGCTGAAAATGGAGCTGTCCGCCTCGCTGACCCAAAAAGTGGCCAATATGTTGCCGGCCGACTTCCGCAATATGCCGGACCAATGGGTCAAGCACGTAGACAGCAAAATGCAGAGCACGCTGGAAACCTGCGGCGGCAAAGGCAAGGTCATCATCTCGGACCTGGCCAATCTGCTGATCAGCCTGGGCTCCGGCAACTTCAGCGGCTACGTCAAACAACACGTGCCGCAAGCGCCGGTCAAATACCATCTGGAGAAAACCAATAAGCAAGGCTTCTGGGCATCGGTGGGCGCGGAACTGGACGCGCTGAACCGCGCCGCCGCCAGCGCCAAGAAAGAAGCCGCCGCCGGCATGACCGTGGCCGCGGCCAAAGGCATAGACATGGCGCTGAAAGGCAGCGCAGCCGCCCGCATGATGCTGAGCCTGGGCCGCACCCTGCTGGCCTGGGCCGGCCAGCTCACCGCCAAGCTGCTGTCCATGTACTCCAGCCACCTGAAGCCCTTGCTGAACAAATTGCTGGCAGCCTTCCTCAAGCACCTGCCCAAGAAGGCCGCCGCGGTGGCCAACAAAGTCACCAACAAGGCCAAGAAAGGCACCCAGCAGCTTTATCAGGAGGTCACCAGCCGCTTCAAGGGCAAGATCAAGCCGCCGCCCAAATGCGCCTGCGCCGCCTCGCCCAACAGCATCGGCTACGTGCTGGGCGAAGAATCGCTGCAACATACCGACTTCAGCCTGCCCGGCGTGCTGCCCATCATCTGGACCCGTCAATATCGCTCCAACTTCGACGGCAACGACGCCCGCGGCGATCTGGGCGCGCGCTGGGGCGTGGCTTATGGCGCGCGCTTCGACATCGAAGGCGAAGCGCTGAAGCTCCACGACGACAGCTGCCGCACGCTGGACTACCCGCTGCTGCCGGTGGGCGAATCCCTCAAGGACGAGCTGGAAGGCTTCACCCTCAGCCGCCTATCCGACACCCTGATCTCCCAGACCTACGGCCACGATCTGGTGCAACTATACGAACGCCACGGCGACAGCTTCCGCCTGGCGCTGATCAAGGACCGCGCCGGCAACAGCATCGCGATGAACTTCCGCGACGGCCGACTGATCCAGCTGCTCAGCAGCGCCGGCTACGTGGCGGACCTCAGCCACGACACGCGCGGCCGCATTGTCCGCATCAGCCTGCAAAACCCGGAAACCGGCCTGCCGCTGCGCACGCTGGCGCAATACCAATACGACGACGCCGGCCCGCTGGCCGCGGACGCCGGCGACCTGCTGGCCGCCAGCGATGAAAACGGTCAAAGCTGGAGCTACCAGTACCAGCACCACCTGCTGACCCGCTACACCGACCGCACCGGCCGCGGCATCCATCTGGAGTGGGACGGCAAGCACCTGGACGCGCGCGCCGTGCGCGAATACGCCGACGACGGCAGCCAGGACATCCGCCTGGCCTGGGACGACAATATCGACCTCACCTACGTCACCGACGCCTACGGCCGCACCACCGAGTACTACTTCGACGACAAGGGCTACAACTACCGCATCATCTACCCGGACCACAAGGAAGAATGGTTCGACTACGACGCCCAGAAAAACCTGGTCAACCACATCTACCCGGACGGCTCGCAAGACAGCTTCTCCTACGACGACAAGAGCAATCTGGTATTGCACGAGCGCCGCGACGGCAGCGAAGTGGCCTTCGCCTACGACGCCCAGGACAATCTGGTGGAGATCACCGATCCGCTGGGCGAAAAATGGCTGCGCGCCTACGACGACAAGGGCCAGTTGATCGAGGAAACCGACCCGCTGGGCCACAAGACCAAATACGCCTACAACGAACAGGGGCTGCCGGTGGCCATCACCGACGCCAAGGGCGGCAAGAAGCAGATTGCCTACCGCCCGGACGGCCTGCTGCAGAGCTATACCGACTGCTCCGGCAGCGCCACCCAATGGCAGTACGACGAACGCGGCCGCTCGCAGCTGATCATCGACGCCATGGGCAGCGCCACCCGCTATCAATACGCGGCCAACGGCACGCTGCAGGCCATCGTCCTACCGGACGGCCAGGCCACGCAATTGGAGCACGACGCCGAAGCGCGCCTGCTCAAACTCACCGACCCGCTGGGCCGCGCCACCCATTACGACTACGACAAAGCCGGCCGGCTTCAGACCCGCACCGACGCCAACGGCCACAGCCTGGCCTACAAATACGACAAGCTGGGCCGGCTGACCGCGCTGCGCAATGAAAACCACCGCCAGTATCTGTTCGAATACGACGCCGGCGGCCAGCTGATTTCGGAAACCGGCTTTGACGGCAGCCCCACCCGCTACCACTACAACGCCGCCGGCCAGCTGGAAAAACAACAGGAAGGCGATGTCGCCACCCTCTACCGCTACGACGGCGCCGGCCGCCTGATCGAACGCAGCGCGCCGGGCAGCCTGGAAAGCTTCGGCTACGACCCCGCCGGCCGGCTGTACCAGGCCAAGAACCGCTACGCCAGCCTGCGCTGGATTTACGATCCGGTGGGCAATGTCATAGAAGAACACCACGGCTACAGCGTGGCCGGCGTCAAGGAAACCTACCGCTGGCAGCATGAGCATGACCCGCTGGGCAACCGCGTCGCCAGCGTGCGTCCGGACGGCCGCCGCGTCGACATCCTCAGCTACGGCAGCGGCCACGTGCACGGCCTGCTGTTCGGCCAGCGCGACATCGTCAACCTGGAGCGCGACAAACTGCACCGAGAAACCCAGCGCGTGCTGGGCAATGCGCTGCAACAGCATCAGAGCTACGACAAGGCCGGCCGCCTGGCCAGTCAGCGGCTGATGGGCTCCACCCAGTGGAACCGCCAATATCAGTACGACGTCGCCGGCCAGCTCACCGGCATCGCGGACAGCCGCGCCGGCCAGCTCAACTACCGCTACGACCCGGTGGGCCGCCTGCTGGAAGCCGCCACCCCCAAGGGCGTGGAAAGCTTCCGTTTCGACCCGGCCGGCAACCTGCTGGACAACGCCCCGGCCGCCGACGGCCACCAGGACAACAGCCTGCTGGGCAACCTGCTCAGCCAGTACGCCGGCCGCCATTACCGCTACGACACCCGCGGCAACCTGGTTGAAAAACGCGTCAACGGCGCACTCACCAAGCTGGAATGGGACAGCCACAACCGTCTGTCCCGCCTGACCGCGCCGGACGGCCAGAACACCGACTACCACTACGACCCGCTGGGCCGCCGCATCGCCAAAACCCAGGCCGGCCAGACCACGCTTTACGGCTGGGACGGCGACGTGCTGGCCTTTGAAACCCGGGACGAACAAGCGGTGCATTATCTGTTTGAACCGGACAGCTTCGTGCCGCTGGCCCAAGTCCACACCGAAGCCGTGCGCGGCGTCAAAGTGCCGCGCTGGAGCCAGCACCGCCCCTATGACTCGGACCAGGACCCGCTGCGCAAACCCGCGCCGGAACCCAGCGAACCAACTGCGGTGTACTACTACCACACCGACCACCTAGGCACCCCGCAGGCGCTGACCGACGAACAAGGCGCGCTAGCGCTGGAGATGGACTACCAAGCCTGGGGGCAAGCGCGCGAAATCATCGCCGACGCCGCCAACAAGGCCGGCATCCGCAACCCCTTCCGTTTCCAGGGCCAGTATCAGGACCAAGAGTCTGGGCTGCACTACAACCGCCATCGCTACTATGATCCAGAGATCGGGCGGTTTATTTCGCGGGATCCGATTGGGTTGATGGGTGGGATTAATATCCACAGTTATGCTCCAAACCCGCTGGAGTGGGTCGATCCACTTGGATTAGCGAAAAAACCGGGGAAAAACAGTACCACAACGACAGGAGCACCAAACAACAACTGTTGTGAGAAAACAGACCCATGTAGCAGTAATGTTGCAGTAGCCTGGACTAATCACGGGAACAAGCACGTTCCACCTCCTAGCGTCCCGTGGAAAAAGGTTGTAGAAGGGACAGGAAATGGTCGATCTGCAAAATATGCGCCCAACGTAAAGATTCAAGAACTGGAACGTACGGTATGGGCAACAGGGACCTCTGTTCACTCCGGCGATAAAAACTCTCAATGGAAAGTGATGGAGTTACCAGGCGTCATTGGAGCGAACGACGGGAAAGAAACAAATTACATGAGAGTCGAATGCTCACAAGGCGTTATACATGGACACCCAATAAGCAAACAAAGCTATCAAAAATTATTAAAGAGAAAGTAATTAAAATGCAAAACAAACTCCCACTCTCCCGATCCATCGTAAGTTACGATACACTCAGCAACATCCCTGAAGAATTTGACTTAAGCAATGACGATTTTCTTTTCTTCCTGAAAGAAGATCTATTACAGATACAATGCAGTCCAATTAATGTAATCATTGATGTTGGCTGGTACCCTGAATTTGAAGCAGATGGCCAGTTTCGCATTTCTATCATACAAAATGAAGACTGGGAAAATCCTCTAGAGGAACAAACCGCACGGAATATGACCCAGCTAAGGAAAACCCTCAAAGACATCATTGAAAAATATAGCCTATAATAAAACAGCAACGAATAGCATGAACCATTAATTTAAAACAATGGAATTCAAACAAAACCAGTTCAAACACTAAGCCGATACCTGCATTTGGGCAGCAGAATGCCTAACAAGTACAAAAGCGACTCATAGCCATGGGAAAAGAGAATAGCAATAATAATCCACCAAAAATCTCAGCAATAAAATATTTTTTTGAGGGTAACTGTTTTTCGAGCGCAATTTTCTACAAATACAAAGACAGCTTACGTTTCGAAATAAGTCAAAGAGACAGCAGACTTAATCAGTTTGCAACCGCATACGAAAACGCCAAAACCATATTGCACTTCATTTTCGAAAAGGATACTGAGGTATACTGCTCACTTAGTTTATCCGGTGATAGTTTATTACCTGCCCGATCTCAAATCAAAGAGCTACAACATGGTGGGTTCACGATTCCAAGCCAAAGACTTATCGATTACGACATTGATGGAGACGAAAAAATTGCAAGAATAATTTTCCAAACAAGCAAAGAAGAATGCACCAAATTACTTTGGATGAAAATCGCACACGAGCTTGGCATAAGCCCATCCACCTGGCTTGACTTACATATCTTCAGCATTGAAAACAAAATATTAGCACACCCTTACGATGAGCGTGGGATTGATGTCATTGGGAAAAAAAGCACACTCAAGACTGCTTTCAATAAATTACATCACCTGCTCATTAATTATGATATAGAAAAAATGGAAAGTAGTTTTAAATAGTAAGACACGCAATCATTGCCCTATTTGCAAAACACAGAATAAAAGCCCAAAGCCCCATCCGGGGCTTTGAGCATTTGGAAGGATTAAGCCAGTTCCTGCATTTGCACCGTGGTCTGCTGCAAACGGCGGGCGAAGGGCTCCAGCAGGCAATACAGCTGCTCGCACTCCAGCGTGTCCAAGTTGGGTTGGTCCAGCATGGCAACAAGCGCGCTCAAGGCATGGCTGACCTGGCCGAGTTCCAGACAGATCAGTTGGGCGCTGTGATGGAAGCGCTCGTCGTATTCGTCAAGCTGCGGCAACAGCGGGTCAATCGGGTGTAGTGAGGGATTTTGCCGACGCAAGCTTTTCAGCTGGGACAGCAAAGTTGACAGCGATGGGCTGTGGAGGGTTTGAGTGGCGCTAGTCATGGCAACTCCTTCTTGAGCTTTATGCCCGCCCTCCGACGCTAAGCGGAGGCGGCGGGGACATGGCAGGATTAGCGTTACCGGCAAGAAGG
>NZ_JAMZGH010000087.1:0-6546 GCF_024158805.1 Chromobacterium sp. S0633
CGCGGCGGCACCGGCCCCGCGCCCTTGGGCTGGGCCGCGCGGCGCTGGCCGGCCGGCGCGCCGGCGCCCAGCAGTTGCGCGATGCGCTGGTAGAAACGCTGCTCGGCCTGCAGATAGCTGAGCTGGGTCTGCGCCTGACGGCTGTGCTGCCTTTGCAAGACCGGCGCTTCGCTGTCGGCCGGCGCCGCGGCGGCCGGCTGCGGCTGCGCCGGTTCCGCCACCGGCTGCGGACGCCGCCAGGGCTTGACGTCGCCGAACAGCGCGCGGTTGGCCTCGTTGACGATCATCTCGGCGATGGTGTGTTCGCGGCCGGTGTGCACGGTGGCGACCAGGGCCGGACCGCCCGTCTGCGGCGGCGTCGGCGTTCTGGCTTCCAGGCGATTGGCCTCGCCGGGCTCTTGCAGAATCATATGGGCGTAGCCGCGGTCCAGGCCCAGGCTGTTGACCGCCGCCAGCCGCAGACCGCCGGCCGGCGCCGGCCAGGCCGCGCCGGTTTCTCCAGCGCGGAACACGGCGCGCAGCGCGGCCTCCGGATAGGCGGCCAGCGCCGCCGCGCCGGGCAGCTGCCGGCGATGCAGGCAGAGCGCGGCCTTGATCACGCTGACGATGCCCTGGGCCGAGGCCAGTTGGCCGTAGTTGGCGGCCACCGAGCCGGCGGCGACGCCGCTGTCGCGGTAAACCCGGGACAAGCCGTCGATCTCCACCTGGTTGTCGCTGGCCAGCGCGCCGCCGCTCAGTTCCAGATAGCCCACCGACGCCGGATCCGCGCCGGCCTGGCGCAAGGCCGCCGCCGCCGAGCGCGCCACCGCGTCCGCCGCCGGTTGAAACTCGGTGCTGTCGCCGCAGGCGTGGCCGATGGCCAGGCCGCGCATCACCGCGTAGACGCGGTCCTTGGCTTCCAAGGCCGCCTGCTCGCGCTTGAGCACCACCACGCCGCCGCCCTCGCCCACCGGCGCGTCGACATGGCCGGCGCCGCGGCGCGGCGCCCACAACACGTTTTCCAGACCGCCGGCGAAGCTGCCGCCGGCGACGATGACCGCGTCCACCAATTGCTCGGACAACATGAATTGCGCCAGTTCTATCGCCTTGAAGGCGGCGTTTTCATGCGCGCACAGCGAGAAGGCCGGGCCGTCCAGCTTCAGATGGGCGGCGATGCGGCTGGCCACCACATTGCCGATGCCGCCGGTAATGCCCTCCGGATACGGCTCCGGGAACAGGCTGTCCTTGACGATGGTTTCCAGCGCCGCGGTCTGCGCCTCGCTCAGCGAGATGCCGCTGTGCGCCAGGCTGTCGCGCACCTGCCAGGCCATCTCGTTGCGCGCCTGATAGCGCGAGCAGCTGTAGTCGACGTCGCCGGCGACGATGACGGCGATATTGCGCTTGTGGCCGTCCAGCTGGTAGCCGGCGTCGTAGAAGGCGCGCTCGGCGATGGGCATCAGGAACAAATGCGACAGCAGATGGCTGCCCACCACCTTGGGCGGCAGCTTGAAGCGCTTGCAGTCGAAATCGAACTGCTCGATATAGGCGCCGGCCGGCGCCTGACGGTAGCCGCGCGCGCCCAGCACGTCGGCGCGCCCCTCCAGGCCCAGCCAGCGGGTGCGCGGCAGCGGGCGGAAGTGGCGGCGGCCCTCGGCCACCGTCCGCAACAGGGCGTCCGGGGTTTCAGTGTCCGCCAGCGCCACGCCCACGCCGACGATGGCCAGGCTTTGCTGTTCGGCCGGCAGTTGCGGCCAGGCGGTCACCGGCGCGTCGGCGCGGTGTTCGCGCAGCACCATGTGGCCGTTGACGCCGCCGAAGCCGAAGGCGTTGATGCCGGCGCGCTTGGCCTGGCCGCGCTGCGGCCACGGCGTGGTGTCGCGCACCACGTGGCGGATGTCCAGCTGGCCGCCCGGGGTGCTGACCATGTCTTCCACGTTCAGCGTCGGCGGGATCACGCCGCTGCGCATCGCCAGCAGCACTTTGAGGATGCTGGCCATGCCGGAGGCGGTCAGCATATGGCCGATATTGCCCTTGTTGGCGCCGATCAGCGGCCGCTGCGCCTGGTCGGCGAAGAAGGTCTCCACCGAGCCCAGCTCCACCTGATCGCCCACCGGGGTGCCGGTGGCGTGGCATTCCAGATAATCGATGTTCTTGTCCACGCCGTCGTAGGCGCGTTTCAGCGACAGCAGCTGGCCGTTGAGGTCGGGCACCAGGATGTGCTTGGCGCCGCCGTCGTTGGACAGGCCGATGGATTCGATCACGCCGTAGATGCGGTCCTTGTCGCGCACCGCGTCGGCGTAGCGCTTGAGCGCGATCACGCTGGCGCCCTCGCCGGCCTTCAGACCCTGGGAGTTCCGGTCGAACGGCACCGACTGGCCGTCGGCCGGGAAGGCCTGCAACACGTTGAAGCCGTGGTCGATGTAGATGTGGTCGGCGTGGCAGACCGCGCCGGCCAGCATCAGGTCGGCCTTGCCGCTTTGCAGGTAGTAGCTGGCCACGCGGATGGCGTACAGCGCGGAGGCGCAAGCCGCGTCCAGCGCGAAGCTGGGGCCGGCCAGGCCCAGCGCCTGGGCCGCCAGCGTGGCGTTGTGGCTGCCGGTCATCAGATTGAGATCGGACAAGCCTTCCGCCTGCCAGGGCTGGCGGAAATGGAAATCGTCGCGTTGCAGCAGTTCCTGGACGTAGGGTTCCAGGATGCCTTGGTAGAAACCGTTGAGCAGCTTCTTGCCGGCGTGCGTGGGCATGCCGATATTGCCGATGATCAGGCCGCAGCGCTCCAGCGCCTCGGCGCTGTGGCCCACACCCTGGCCGGCGTCGATCAAAGCCTGTTCCGCCGCGTACAGCGTCCATTGGAACAGCGGGTCCAGCGCCTCCAGCTGCGCGGCCGGCAGGCGGTAGCGGCCGGCGTCCAGCTTGAAACCGCGCACATGGCCGTTCTTGTTGTAGGCGATCTTGTCCGCGGTGCCCGGCACCGGGTGGCGATACAACGCCGGGTCCACGCCCAGCTCTTCCCGGCTCAATTCCGAGGTGCAATCCCGCCGCTCCAGCAGGTTGCGCCAGTACTGTTCTGGCGTTTCGGCGCCTGGAAACAGGCAGCCTAATCCGATAATGGCGATTTCTTCCATAGTGCATTCATGCCTAAAGTAGAGCCAACATTCCCAAACCTTGGGCGCAACCGTCCCCCTCCGCCGCCGGCCGCTGTTGAGGCGGCGGGCGGCGGCGCGGGATCAGGATTGAACCGGCGCGGGCCGATTTCGAGTGCGGCGGCGACAAGGCGGACCTTCCGCCGCCGCGCCTCGGCTGTATGGCCGGAACGCGTCGCCGCGCTCCGGACCGGCTGCGCCCGCAGGCGCAGCCTTGCTCGCGTCACACCGCCACGCTGGCCTCCGGGTCGCACATCAGCTGCCGCAGCTTCTTCGACACGGTGAACTGCAAGCCGGACAGCTTGCTGTACACCTTGCCGTCGGCGCCGTGGACGGTGACGTCGGCCAGCAGAGTGGTCGCGGTTTGCGCCGTGACCGCCATGCTCAGATAGAAGGCCTGGTCGAAAGCCAGCGGTGCGTACTGCCGCCACTCGGCGATCTGCAGCGGCAACCCCGCCTTGTCCGACTGCGACATCAGCCAGATCAGCGGCGTTTGCAAGGCCACGTCCGCCAGATAGGGGTTGAAGGAGTTCACCGGGAACTGCCCCTGTCCGCCCGCGGCGGCCAGCCTACCGCCCGCTTGCAAGCCCTGGCCGTCGAGACGGAACAAGGACTGCACGCCGCGGAAGGCCGGGCCGTGGAACAGCCAGGCGCCGTCGCGCATGTCGCCGTACAGCGGCGCATGCTCCAGCGGCTTGCCCGCCGGCGCCTTGGGCCCGTCCAACGGCGCTTCCGCCGCCAGCCGGCTCATGGTCACCCGCGCCTGGTAGCGGTTCAGCGCGGCCCCGTCCACCTGGTTGAAGATGCTCACCTCCAGCGTGTGGCGGTCGCCGTTGCCGCCGGCTTCGGCCACCGGCCGCAGTTCGGCGATGAAGCGCCGCTGTTCGCCGGCGTCGAACACCACGCCCTTGAGCACGCGGAAGTCCGTCAGCGTCTCCAGCCGATAGCCGGGCAGCAGGTCTTCGCACAGCTGCACCATCCAGCCGGCCGCGGCGGTGGCCGGCAGCACCGGCTGTCCGCCCACCACGTGATCGCCCAGGAAGCCGTTGACGGCCGGGTCCAGCTCGCGCTCCACCCGGGTCAGCGCCGGCAGGGTCTTCTGCTTGCGCCCCACCTTGTAGCTGCCGCCGCCCACGATCACCTGCGGCACCAGGCCGGCGGCGAACTCGTCGACGAAGAACTGCGCGCCCACGGCGGTGGGGATGATGGCCAGGCCGCGGTCGGCGTAGGCCTTCTTCAGCACGTCGTTGACCATGCCGCTGTCCCACGGACCCCAGTTGATGCTGCGCACCTGCTGTTTCGGGTACAGGGTCTGGTACAGATAGGCGAACTTGTTCAGCGCGTCGTTGGCCATCGCGTAATCGGTCTGGCCGGCGTTGCCGAAGAAGCCCGACACCGAGGAGAACAGCACCAGATGACGCAAACCGTCCGGCTTGACCGCCGCCAGCAGGTTCTCCAGCCCTTTCACCTTGGTGTGGAACACCGAGCGGAAATCGGCCGGGGTCTTTTTCTCGATGCGCTTGTCCGCCAGGTTGCCGGCGCCGTGGATGATGCCGCGGATGGGGCCCAGCTGCCGCTGCGCTTCCGCCGCCGCCCGCGCCACGTCCTTGGCGTCGCCGATGTCGCAAGCCAGATAGATGGCCTGGCCGCCGGCCTGCTCGATCCGGGCGATGGTGTCGCGCACCTCGGCCAGTTGCAGCAGCTCCTTG
This sequence comes from Chromobacterium sp. S0633, assembly GCF_024158805.1. NCBI lineage: Bacteria > Pseudomonadati > Pseudomonadota > Betaproteobacteria > Neisseriales > Chromobacteriaceae > Chromobacterium > Chromobacterium sp. S0633. Next base: position 4,832 of record NZ_JAMZGH010000087.1, read on the forward strand.
AGCAAGGCGTCCACCTTGACCGGGGTCACCGTCTCGCCTTGCTGTTGCAGATGGCGGATGGCGCGCGCCTTGAGCTCGGCCACTTCGCCGCCGCCCTCCGCCCATTCCGGCAGCGGCGCGTCGATGCGGGTGCGGCCCAGCAGCGCGAAGCGGGCCGGATAACGCTTGGCCAGCGCGATCACGCACTCGGCGGTGATACCGCGCGCACCGCCGGTGACCAGAAACACGGTCTTGGCGTCGATGCCGGCCACGGCCTGCGGATCGGTCGGCGCCGCCTCGAAGCCCAGCGTCATCCGCTCGCCCTTGACGCCGCGGCCCACTTCGGCCACGTCGGACTGCACGTCGCGCAGTTCTTCCAGCAACATCGCGGCGATGGCGCTCTTGCCGCATTTGGGATCGAAATCCACGGTGCGGCAGAACACGTCTTCCCACTCGATGTTCAGCGCCTTGCTCAGGCCGCTGACGCCGGCGGCGGCCACCGGGAAGGCGGCGCGCCGGGCGGTGCCCAGTTCGCCGTCCAGCTGGCTGGCCACGAAGAAGCAGGCGCGGCCGAGGCCGGGCTGCGTCAGCGAGGGCTGCAGCAGCTTGGCCAGCAGGAACAAGGCCTGAGCGGTGTCGTACTCGGCCGCGGCGAAGGCGTTGGCCAGCGATTTGACGTTGCCGGCCGGCGCTTGCAGGTGGATGAAGCCGCCCACCTGCCCTTCGGCCACCGCGATCCGCGACAGCACGTCTTCCAGCGCCAGTTCGTCGGCGCGTTCCAGCACGTAGTCGTTGACGTGCTTGATCGCCTTGCGCTGGCCCTTGGCCTGCTGCCACTTGAACACCAGCCGCGCCACCTGCTGGCCGTGGGCCAGCAGCTGTTTGGCCACTTCTTCGCTTAAACCCTTGCCGTCGTCGGTCAGCAGCCAGAGCCGGCCGGCGGCCAGCTCCAGCAGGTCCGGCTTGGGCAAAGCTTGTTTCCGCGCCTGAAAACGATGGATGGACGCGGCTACCGTATGGGCATCACTTACAGGGGATTGCTGAGCGAGGGCAGATGCCGTCTCCCGGGGCTCAGCTAGGGATTTTTTTGCTGCGGAGTCCTCCACGGCAACGTCGGACACCAGTTTCTTGGTGGACGACACCACGCCCAGCTGACGCAAAGGCTTGGCCTCCGCCGCCGGGGTTTCGTGCAAGGCGGGCTCGCTGGAGACCGGGGCCGGCGCGGCCTCCGGCGCCGGAGCGGCTTCCGCGGCCGGCGCGGCGGCGCCGCCCTGCTTCAGCTCGGTCAGCAGTTCGGAGATGGTCTGCTTGAAGAAGCCGCCCATCTTGCGGATGTTGCTGAAGGCGTCGATGTCGAAGGTTTCCATGTCCTTCTGTTTTTCCATGTCCTGGAAGTGCGGCACTTCGGCGGACAGCTGGTCGAACATGGCGCCGAAGATTTCCAGGCGCTTGATCGAATCGATGCCCAGGTCGGCTTCCAGATCCATGTCTTCATTGATCATGTCGGCCGGGTAGCCGGTGCGGTCGCTGACGATGGCGATCAGTTGCTTGATCAGGTCGGCCTCGGTCAAGGCTTCGAAGCGCTGGATCAGGGCCTGGTCCTCGGCGCTGATCGCGGCGACGGGCGCGGCGGCTGCCGGAGCGGGCGCGGCCACCGGGGCCGGCGCGACCGGAGCGGCTGCTTGCGGAATCTCCTGCAGCGTCGGCTTGGGCGCCTGCACCGCGCTCACTTGAGG
>NZ_JAMZGH010000088.1:0-6464 GCF_024158805.1 Chromobacterium sp. S0633
GTGGTTTAAGTCGCACGCCTGGAAAGCGTGTTTAGGGTAATACCCTAACGGGGGTTCGAATCCCCCCCTCTCCGCCAAAGCAAGCAAAAAAGCCCTGACTGCATTGTCAGGGCTTTTTCGCGTCCGGCATGCCTCAATCCAGCGCCTGGAAATCCTCGGTTCGCTCCGCCCAGGCGAAAATGGCGCTCAATTCCGGCGGCGGCGCGGTCAGCTTGCGCAGCGTCAGGTCTATCCAGGAGCCGCTGACTTCGTGACGCGCGGCCAGGCGGCCGTCCTCCTTGTAAATCTCGTGGCGGATGCAAAAGCGCTTGCCGTCCTGGCTTAGGCCGGCGATGGCCAGGCGCACGTGAATGCGCTCGCTCAGCCGCAGTTCCTTGAAATACTCGGTCCACTCCTTGAAAATGACCGGGCCGAACCCCAGCGCCTGAAATTGTTCAAAGCCAAAGCCTTGGCCGCGCAGCCATTCTATGCGGGCATGGGTACAGAAATCGGCGTAGGCGGTATGGCGGACGTGCTGGTTAGCGTCGCAGTCGGACCAGCGCACTTCCAGCGGATGGCAAAACGGTTCCAAACCAATCTCCTCGGGCGGCAGCGGTTAGCGTGAAGGCGGGGCGGTTCATGATCTTGGCATTGCCCGCGCGCGGGGGTCAAGCGCTTTGCCGCAAGCCCGCTTGGGCTCAAGCGGCGACGCGGAAAGCCGGCCGCTTGTTCTATGCGGCCCCGCGCATCGAGAAACCGCGCGATCCGCGGCGCGGCGGCTTGGATGGCGCGCCCACGCCGCGTCGCCGTCCCGCAGCGTGACACGAGTCCAGCCGCAGGCGAGGCGCCTTCATGCGCGGTTTGTAGTGTAAAGTTGTCGATATTAAGCATTGGCGCGCGCGGCGTTTGTCCATCTCCGGCTCGCGGCTTCTCGGCGGGAGGGTTCAGATGCAAGCGTGGTTTCGACGAGCCCTGTGCGCGGGCCTGTTGGCCGTTGCGGCGCAGGCGGCCGATGCGGCTCCGGCCCTGCTCATCGCCGTGGAGGACGATTGGCCGCCGTATTCGGCGCGCGGCGCCGACGGCGCCGCGCAGGGGCTGGCGCCGCAACTGGCGCGCGAGGCGTTCCGTCGCCGGGGCGTCGAGGTCCGCTTTGTGCTGGTGCCGTTTGCGCGCTGCCTGATGCTGGCGCGCGTCGGCCGCGCCGACGGCTGCCTCAGCGCCACCATTACCGATGATAATCGCGAGCAATTCTGGTGGCATCAAACGCCGATGTTCACCGAAGAACTGGCCATCTTCGCGCTCGCCGCCGGCGGAGCCGGGCTGGGCCTGCGCGATTTGGCCGGCCGCAGGGTGGGCATCACCCAGGATTACACCTATCCCAGCGTTTTCATGCGCGATCCCAAGATCGTCAAATCGGTGGCTCATTCCGATGAGGACCTGATTCGCATGCTGTTGGCCCGGCGCGTGGACTATGTGCTGATGAACGCGCGCCCCGGACAACTGCGCATCCGCGGCAACCCGTTCGCGGCCGGGCGGGTCCGGCAGGCGGGGCGGATCAGTCAGGATGGTTTCTGGCTGGCTTTCTCCAAGGCGCGGCCCAAGGGCAGGGAATACGCGGACCAGTTCGAGGCCGGCCTGCGCGCCATGCGCGGCGACGGTAGTTACGAGCGCATGCTTCGCCGCTTTCAGCCTGCGCCGCCGGCGAAATGAGGGCGGCGCGGCGGGCAGGCCGGAGGCCGGCCGCGGCGGCGTCCACGCCGCGCATTTGATTCGCATTCACAACTCTTCACATCGTTTTCCCGCGAATTTACCCGCAATTTACAAAAACGCCGATTTTTAAAAAACACCCTTCACAAGCGGCTGTTTTAATAAGGCACTGCTAAGCCATCCCTAAATAAGGCACGGCCCGCGCCTCGCGGGACCGTCCGCGTCTTTGTCGACAAGGCTGCTTGCTTGCGCCCTGGGTTTGCCCGCCATTCCCGAATACCCGCTCATATGGAGAAATAATAATGCGCTATCCGTCGCGGCAGCTATTGTCGCTTGCCCTGCTATTGTCTGCGCCGGTCTGGCTGGCCGCTTGCGGCTCGCCGCAGCAAAAGGCCGCCGCCGCCCCGCAAGTCACCGTGGAAACCGCCGCGCCCGGCGATGTGCCGATGACCATGGAACTGGTGGGCGAAACCGCCGGTTACCGCGATATCGAGGTGCGCGCCCGCGTGGGGGGCATTCTGCTCAAGCGCACTTATGTGGAAGGCCAGCCGGTGAAGCAGGGACAGACGCTGTTCCAGATCGACCCCGCGCCGTATCAGGCGCAGCTGGAACAGGCCAAGGGCGCGCAGGCGGTGCAGCTGGCCGCGCTGCAAAAAGCCGACGCCGATCTGACGCGCATCCGCCCGCTGTACCAGGAGCAGGCGGTGTCCAAAATGGATTACGACAACGCGGTGGCGGCGCTGAACTCCGTCAAGGCGGCCAAGCAGTCCGCCGACGCCAAGGTCAAGGAGGCCCAGCTCAATCTGGACTACACCCGCGTCACCGCGCCGATTCCGGGCTTGACCAGCAAGCAGGTGCAATCCGAAGGCAGCCTGATCCGCGTGGACGCCGCCGAGCCGCTGACCACCATTTCCCAGCTCAATCCCATCTACGTCAATTTCTCCATTTCCGAGCAGGACAGCCTCAATTACGAACACAGCCTGTCCACCGGCAAGGTGAGCGCGGAAGACGGCAGCCGCCATCCGGTGCGGATCCGTCTGGCGGACGGCCGCGTCTTTCCGCAAAGCGGAAAGCTGGATTTCCGCGACAACCGCGTGGATCCCAAGACCGGCACCATCAGCGCGCGCGCGCAATTTCCCAATGAAGACGAGCGTCTGCTGCCCGGGCAATTCGTGCGCGTGATGCTGGACCTGGGCGTGCGCAAGAACGTGCTGACCGTGCCGGAGCAGGCCGTTGTCCAGGCCCAGGCGGACAATCAGCTGATGGTGGTGGGCGCGGACAACAAGGTGCAGGCCAGAATGGTCAAGCTGGGCGCTCAGGTGGGCGGCCGGGTGGTGATCGAATCCGGCCTCAAGGCTGGAGAGAAGGTGATTGTGGACGGCCTGATGCAGGCCCGCCCCGGCACCGTGGTCAAGCCGGTGGCCGCCGCGCCGGCCAAGGCGTGAGGAGCTAGCCATGTTCTCGCGTTTCTTCATCAACCGCCCCATTTTCGCCAGCGTACTGTCCATCGTCATCGTGCTGGCCGGCCTGGCGGCGATGCGCGCGCTGCCGGTGGAGCAGTACCCGCAGATCGTTCCAGCCGTGGTGTCGGTGTCGGCCAACTATCCGGGCGCCACGCCGGAAACCATCGCCCAGACCGTGGCCGCGCCCTTGGAGCAGCAGCTCAACGGCGTGGAAAACATGCTTTACATGCAATCCAGCGCCGCCTCCAACGGCCAGCTCAGCCTCAATGTCTATTTCGCCGTGGGCACGGATCCGGACCAGGCCACCATCGACGTCAACAACCGGGTGCAGGCGGCGATGAAACAGCTGCCGGACGAAGTGCAGCGCCAGGGCGTCACCGTGCGCAAGAAATCCACCTCGGTGCTCAGCGTGATCTCCATCGGCTCGCCCACCGGCCAGTACGACCGCAACTATCTGTCCAATTTCGCCCTGCTCAATGTGATGGACGAGCTCAAGCGCATTCCCGGCGTGGGCGACGTGGCGATGATGGGCGGCACCGACTACGCGATGCGGCTGTGGCTGCGGCCGGACCGCATGGCCCAGCTGGGCCTGACCCCGTCCGACGTGGCCAAGGCGGTGCGCGAGCAGAACGCCCAGTTCGCCGCCGGCAAGATCGGCGCCCAGCCCACCAGCGCGCCCATCAGCTTCACCTACACCGTCAACGCCAAGGGCCGGCTCAGCGAGCCCAGGGAGTTCGAGAACATCATCGTGCGCTCAATGCCGGACGGCTCCAAGATCCGCGTCAAGGACGTGGCGCGGGTGGAAATGGGCGGCAACGACTACGATGTGATCGGCACCCGCAACGGCAAGCCCAGCGTGGGCATCACCACCTATCTGCAACCCAGCGCCAACGCGCTCAAGGTGTCCGCCGCCATCGCCGCCAAGATGGAGGAGCTCAAGGTCCGCTTCCCGGCCGGCGTGGACTACACCATTCCCTTCGACACCACCAAATTCGTCAAAGTCTCCATCGACGGCGTGGTGGAAACCCTGCTGGAAGCCACCGTGCTGGTGTTCCTGGTGGTGTATTTGTTCCTGCAGAACTTCCGCGCCACGCTGATTCCCTGCATCGCGGTGCCGGTGTCGCTGGTCGGCACTTTCGCCGGCATGCTGCTCTTGGGCTTCTCCATCAATCTGCTGACCCTGTTCGGCATGGTGCTGGCCATCGGCATCGTGGTGGACGACGCCATCGTGGTGCTGGAAAACGTAGAACGCATCATGAGCGAACGCCGCTGCGGCGCCAAGGAAGCCGCGGTGCTGGCGATGGGCGAGGTGTCCGGCGCGCTGGTGGCCATCGTGCTGGTCTTGTGCGCGGTCTTCCTGCCGGTGGCCTTCATGGGCGGCATGACCGGGGTGATGTACAAGCAGTTCGCCGTCACCATCGCCATGTCGGTGATCATTTCCGGCATTGTCGCGCTGACGCTGACCCCGGCCTTGTGCGCCTTGCTGCTCAAGCCCGGCCATCACCAGCCGCCGCGCTTTTTCCAGTGGTTCAACCGCGCTTTCGAGCGCCTGACCGGCCGCTACGTGCTGGGCGTGCTGTTTCTCAACCGCCGTGTCGGCGTCGCCTTCGGCCTGATCGCCGTCGTTCTGGCCGCTACCGTCGGCCTGTATCAGAAGGTGCCCGGCTCGCTGGTGCCCAATGAGGACATGGGCACGCTGTTCGCCAACACCGCCTTGCCGGACGCGGCCGCGCTGACCCGCACCGCCAAGGCCACGGCGGAATTCGACCGGCTGATGATGGCCAATCCCAATGTGGAAAGCGTCACCACCTTCACCGGTTTCGACATCTTGTCCGGCTCCAAGCAGACCAACCGCGGCACCAGCTTCGTCACCCTCAAAGACTGGGACCAGCGCAAGGCCAAGGGCGAGGATTCCTTCTCCGTGGCCGCCGAGTTCAACCGCCTGGGCCGCACCGTGCAGGCCGGCGTGATGAGCGCCTTCAATCCGGCGCCCATCATCGGCATGTCCACCACCGGCGGCCTGGAAGCCTATTTGCAGGACCGCGGCGACCAGGGCGCGCAAAAGCTCAGCCAGGCGGCGGAAAAACTGCTGGCCGCGGCGCGGCAGCGGCCGGAGTTCGCCAGTGTGGCCACCACCTTCCGCGCCAATGTGCCGCAGAAGTATCTGGACCTGGACCGCGAAAAGACCAAGGCGCTGGGCGTGGACATCAACCAGGTGTTCGACACCCTGCAAGCCACTTTCGGCCAGCTCTACGTCAACGACTTCAACAAGTTCGGCCGCACTTACAAGGTGCAGCTGCAGTCCGAGGCGGACTTCCGCGCGCGGCCGGAAGACATCGCCAATATCTATGTGCGCTCCGCCGAGGGCGTGATGGTGCCGCTGTCCAGCCTGGTGGAGGTCAAATCCAGCTACGGGCCGGAGCTGGTGGACCGCTTCAACATCTTCAACGCCGCCAAGATCCTGGCCCAGCCCGCGCCCGGCGTCAGCTCCGGCCAGGCCATCCAGGCCTTGGAGGAGGTGACCCGGCAAGTGTTGGGCAACGATTATGCGCTGGCTTGGAGCGGCAGCGCCTATCAGGAAAAACTGGCCGGCGGCACCGCCGCCACCGCCTTCCTGTTCGGCATCCTGATGGTGTTCCTGATCCTGGCGGCGCAGTACGAACGCTGGAGCCTGCCGCTGGCGGTGGTGACCTCGGTGCCTTTCGCCTTGTTCGGCGCCTTGCTCGCCGCCGTCATCGGCCATCAGGACAACAACGTCTATTTCCAGATCGGCGTCGTCACCCTGGTGGGCCTGGCGGCTAAGAACGCCATCCTGATCGTGGAGTTCGCGGTACAGCAGCGCCAGCAGGGCCTGCCGCTGATGGACGCCGCGCTGGAAGCGGCGCGGCTGCGCTTCCGTCCCATCGTGATGACCTCGCTGGCCTTCATCCTGGGTTGCGTGCCCTTGGTGATTTCCAGCGGCGCGGGCTCCGCCAGCCGCCGCGCGCTGGGCACGCCGGTGGTGGGTGGCATGCTGGCTGCCACCTTTATCGCCACTTTCTTCGTGCCGCTGTTTTTCCGCTTGATCATGCAGGCGTCGGAGCGGCGCAAAGCGCCGGCTGCGGCGGAGGAGGCCGACAATGTTTAAACGCGTGCTGATGCCCTCATTGGTGGCGCTGGCGCTGACCGCTTGCGCGGTCGGCCCCGACTACAGCCGCCCCAAACTGGAGCTGCCGGACAGCGGCCAGGTCCACATTGCGGCCCAGAACCCGGCCATCGCCCTGGACTGGTGGAAGCAGTTCAACGATCCGGTGCTGGATCAGTTGATCGCCCAAG
>NZ_JAMZGH010000089.1:0-6255 GCF_024158805.1 Chromobacterium sp. S0633
TGGTAGGACGGCCCCACCAGCTTGGCGTCCAGCGCGTGGCAGGCCAGGCAGTTGTGCTGCTTGAGCAGCGCTTCCGGAGCGGGCGGCCCAGCTGCGCCACCTGGCGCGCCAGGACTGCGGCGCCTGCCACGGCCTGAGCCTGCGCGGCGGCCTGGGCAGTCCGCTGACGCCGGAGGCGCTCAAGGACAAACCGGACGCCGGCCTGGCCGCCGTGATCCTGGCCGGCCGGCCCGGCACGCCCATGCCGCCCTGGCGGCCTTTTCTGACGGAAGAAGAAGCGATATGGCTGGTTTACTGGTTAAAGCAGGGCGCGCCGCCCTGATCCCGGCCTTGGCCGCGCTGCTGGGCGGCTGCGCCGCGCCGCGCGGCACCGGCGACCTGGGCGTGGTGATAGAACGCGCCAGCGGCAGCGTGCAAGTGGTGGACAATACCCGCGCGGAAAGCCTGGGCCGGGTGGAAGGGCTGGGCGATCTGTCCCACGCCTCGGTGGTGTTCTCGCGCGACGCGCGTTACGCCTACGTGTTTGGCCGCGACGGCGCCATCAGCAAGGTGGACCTGCTGCGCCGGCGGCTGGAACGGCGCGTGGTGCAGGCCGGCAACAGCATAGGCGGCGCCATCTCCTCGGACGGCCGCGTGCTGGCCGCGCAAAACTACCAGCCGGGCGGCGTGCGCCTGTTCGACGCCGCCACGCTGGCGCCGCTGGCCTCGGTGCCCGCCGCGCCGGGCGCGGACGGCAAGCCCTCGCGCGTGGTGGGCCTGGCGGACCTGCCGGGCCGGCGCTTTGTTTACGCGCTGTTCGACGCCGACGAAATCAATGTGCTGGACGCCGCCGACCCGGCCCAGCCGAAACTGACCCGCTACCGCGACGCCGGCAAGCGTCCCTACGACGGCCTGGCCAGCATGGACGGCCGCTACTTCCTGGCCGGGCTGTACGGCGAAGACGGCCTGTCCCTGCTGGACACCTGGCGGCCGGAACAAGGCGTGCGCCGCATCCTGGCCGGCTACGGCCGCGGCCAGCAGCCGCTGCCGGTGTACAAGATGCCGCATCTGCGCGGCTGGGCGCTGGCCGGCGATTACGCCTTCCTGCCCGCCATCGGCCGCCACGAAGTGCTGCTGGCGGACAACCGCAGCTGGACGCAACAGGCCGCCGTCCCGGTGCTGGGCCAGCCGGTGTTCGTGATGGCGGAACCGTCCGGCCGGCGGGTCTGGGTCAATTTCGCCTTCCCGGACAACGACAAGGTGCAAGTCATCGACGTGCCCACGCGCAGCGTGATCGCCACCCTGAAGCCGGGCAAGGCCATCCTGCACATGGAGTTCACCCCGCGCGGCGACGCGGTATGGCTGTCCAGCCGCGACGAGGACAAGCTGGTGGTGGTGGACACCGCCAGCCTCAAAGTGCTGCGCGAACTGCCGGCGCAGAGCCCGTCCGGCATCTTCTTCAGCTGGCGCGCCAGCCGCATCGGGATGTAGCCATGCTTATTTCAGACGCCGATCCGGCCCTGCTGCGGCTGATCAACGGCAGCCAGCGCGGTTTTCCGCTGCTGCCGCGCCCCTTCGCCGCGCTCGCCGCCGGCATGGAGGAGGGCTGGAGCGAAGCCCGGCTGCTGGCCGCGCTGCAAGACGCCCAGGCGGCCGGCTTGCTGGCCCGCGTCGGCGCGGTGTTCGCGCCCAACACCGTGGGCAACAGCACCCTGGCGGCGATGGCGGCGCCGGCGGAGCGGCTGGAAGAAGTGGCCGCCTTCGTCAGCCGCCAGCGCGAGGTCAACCACAACTACCGGCGGGACCATCATTACAATCTGTGGTTCGTCGTGGCCGCCGCCTCATCGGCCGGCGTGGCCGCGGCGCTGAGCCGCATCCGCCTGGCCACCGGCATCCCGCCGCTGGACCTGCCGCTGCTGCGGGAATACCACATCGACCTGGGCTTTTCCTTCCTGGCGGAGTCCGCCGCGGCGGCGGAAGCGCCGGCGGCGGCGGACGACCCCGGCCTGTCCGCCGGCCAGCGCCAGCGGCTGCTGGCGGCGTTGTCGCCGGGCCTGCCGCTGACCCCGCGGCCTTATCAAGCGCTGGGCGCGCAATGCGCGCTGAGCGAGGCCCAGACCCTGGCGCAAATCGCCCACTGGCGGCAGCAAGGCGTCATCCGCCGCTTCGGCATGGTGGTGCGCCACCAGGAACTGGGCTATCGAGCCAACGCCATGTGGGTGTGGCGGATAGACGACGACGCCGAACGCGAGCGCGTGGCGCTGGCGCTGGCGGCGGAGCCGGCCATCACCCTGTGCTATGAACGTCCGCCGCGTCCGCCGGACTGGCCCTACCAACTGTTCACCATGGTCCACGCCCGCGACGCGCAAAGCCTGGACGCCGTGCTGGCGGACATCCGCCACCGGCACGGGCTGGAACGGCTGCCGCAGGCGGTGCTGCGCTCTACCCGGCGCTACAAACAAACCGGAGCCTGTTATGGATACGCCTGAAGCGCTGGCAATGCTGGACACGCTGGATGCCTTGGACGCGCGGCTGATAGACCGGCTGCAAGGCGGCTTCCCGCTGGTGTCGCGCCCCTACGCGGCGGCCGGGCGCAGCCTGGGCCTGGGCGAAGACGGCCTGATCCGGCGCTTGCGCCAACTGCTGCACGCCGGCGTGCTCAGCCGCTTTGGGCCGATGTACCAGATAGAACGCCTGGGCGGCCGCTTTGTGCTGGCCGCCTTGGCCGCGCCGGAAGCGCGCTTCGATGAGGTGGCCGCCGCCGTCAACGCGCTGCCGGCGGTGGCGCACAACTACCGCCGCGAACACCGGCTCAATATGTGGTTTGTGCTGGCCGCGGACAGCGCCGCCGCCATCGACGCCGCCCGGCGCGGCATCGAACTGGTGACCGGCCTGGAAGTGAACCTGTTTCCCAAAGAGCGGGAATACTTTGTGGGCATGCATTTTCAGGTGGGCGGCGCGGCCCCGGTGGGCGCGGCCGCCGGCGCGCGGCGCACGGGCGAGCCGGCCGCGCTGAGCGAAGACGACCGGAAGCTGATCCGCGCCACCCAGGCCGGCCTGCCGCTGTGCCGGCAGCCCTACCGCGACATTGCGCGGCGGCTGGGCTGGGCGGAGGCCGAAGTGACGGCGCGGCTGGCGCGCTGGCTGGAGCAGGGCGTGGTGCGCCGCATCGGCGCGGTGCCCAACCATTACGCCATCGGCTACCGGGCCAACGGCATGGCGGTGTTCGACGTGGCCGACGAGCAAGTGGACGCGCTGGGCGCGCAACTGGGCGGCCTGGACGCGGTCAGCCACTGCTACCGCCGACCGCGCCGGCCGGGCTGGCCGTACAATCTGTTCGCCATGCTGCACGGCAGCGAGCGGCCGGCGGTGCTGGCCGCGGTGGACGACGCGCGCGCCTTGCTGGGCGAAGCCTGCCGCGGCCACGAGGTGCTGTTTTCCAGCCGGATTTTGAAGAAAACGGGCTTGAGGTTGTGAGGACCGGGTTTTGAACTTTGTGGTTTTGAATCCGCTGCGCGGATGATGATTTAGGGCCGGTTCCGCCCTGATCGAGCGAGGCAAGCGTAGCGTCGCGAGGGAATAAAACGGAAAGGGGAATTTGCTAGCGTCAAATCGCTGCAAACAGGGCTGCCGCTTAAGACCTCGGGCCTGCCACCCGACGGCAGGCTTGAAGGGAGTGGGGGCGCGTCGGGTATGTACTGGCTGTGATATGTTGCCAGCGGCGTCCTCGGCCTTAATGCAAATCAGGCTTAGTTGCCGGATTCCATTGACCCGCATCAAGGAGCCGCCGCCGCCCCCGGCCGCACACTGAGCCATCTTCCCGCGACGGAGCCGGCCATGTTGCGACTGACCCAATACCTGCGCCTGCTGCGCGAACCGGCGGCGGTTCCGCCGCCAGGGCGCGCCATGCCCGCCGGACCGCAAGCCCCGGTGGTGATTTGGAACCTGATCCGCCGCTGCAACCTCACCTGCCAGCACTGCTACTCCACCTCCGCCAACCGCGACTTCGCCGGCGAACTGAGCACCGACGAAGCCTATGCGGTGTTGGACGATCTCCACGCCTACGGCGTGCGCGTGCTGATCCTGTCCGGCGGCGAACCGCTGCTGCGGCCGGACCTGCCGGCCATCGCCCGGCGCGCCAAGGCGCTGGGCTTCTATATCGGCCTGTCCAGCAACGGCACCCTGATGGACCCAGATCAGGTCTCCGTCTTGGCCGACATCGGCTTCGACTACGTGGGCGTCAGCCTGGACGGCATCGGCGCCACCCACGACCGCTTCCGGCGGCTGGACGGCGGCTTTGAACTGGCGCTGCGCGGCTTGCGGCTGGCGCGCGACGCCGGCCTGAAAGTGGGCATCCGCTACACCATGACCGAAGACAACGCCGCGGACCTGCCGGCGCTGCTGCAACTGATGGCGGACGAAGACATCGACAAGTTCTACTTCTCCCACCTCAACTACGCCGGACGCGGCAACAAGCACCGCGCGGACGACGCCCGCCACGCCCGCAGCCGCTGGGCGCTGGAGCTGCTGATCCAGCAAGCGCTGGCCCAGCTGGACGCCGGCCGGCCGCGGGACTTCGTCACCGGCAACAACGACGCGGACGGCGTCTACCTGCTGCACTGGGCGCGCCGGCATTACCCGGAGCGCGCCGACACCCTGCTGCGGGCGCTGCGGCGCTGGGGCGGCAACGCCAGCGGCGTCCACATCGCCAATATCGACAACCTGGGCAACGTCCACCCGGACACCATGTGGTGGAAAGTGACGCTGGGCAATGTGCGGGAACGGCCGTTTTCCGCGATATGGCAACAGCCGCAACACCCGCTGATGAGCGGCCTGCGCCAATCCCCGCGCCCGGTGGCCGGCCGTTGCGGCGCTTGTGGCCACCTGGATATCTGCAACGGCAATACCCGGGTGCGCGCCTGGGAGCTGAGCGGAGATTTTTGGGCGGCGGACCCGGCCTGTTATCTGAGCGATGCGGAAATCGGTGTGGAGCCGGGCCGCCACGCGCGGCCGGAGCTGACGCCGTGGAGCCGGGCGGCCCAACATTGAGGCGAGCGCCGTAGAGCCTGTTTACGATCTCTTTGAGAGGGATGATGGTTCAAAACGTCGAATACGCGGTTTCCCACCTATCCATGCAACGCTTCAACATATTGAAGCGGCCGGCGAGATTTTTTCTAAGAACGTGTTTACGATCTCGCGAGCAAGAGCGAGACAAGGCGAAAACGATCGAAAAAGCGGAATGTACGAGTGGTACATGAGCATTTTGAGGGTGTACTCACCGTGTAACGCTCCACGACGCGCAGCAGATCGTAAACAGGTTCTAATCACATCGAACTAGGCCGCTGCTGCCAATGGCCCATGGCCCTTGGCGGAGCGCGCTTTTATAGTGTAAGCCTCCGCCATTATCGAGCCACACCGTCATGAGCCATCTGGACATCCCATCCTTCCTGCGCCACCAGCCGCTGTTCCAGCAATTGTCCCCGGAACAGATCCAGGCGCTGGTGCCGCACACCCAAGAACTGCGCGGCCTCAAGGGCCAGGTGATTTTCCAGAAGGGCGACCCCTGCGACGGCATGTTCCTGGTGGTGTACGGCCGGGTGAAGCTGGCGCTGTCCTCGGCGCAGGGCAGTGAAAAAGTGATGGAAATCATCCACCCCGGCCAAAGCTTCGCCGAGGCGGTGATGTTCCTGGGCCGGCCCTGCCCGGTGATGGCCCAGTTCCTGGAAGACGGCATGCTGCTCAAGGTGGAAGCGGCCGGCATCTTGCAAGCGATAGACCACGACCCGGCCTTCGCCCGGCGCTTGCTGGCCGGCCTGTCGCTGCGCCTGCACGGCCTGGTGCGGGACGTGGAGCGCTACTCCATAGAAAGCTCCTTGCAGCGGGTGATTGGCTATCTGCTGCAACACCTCCCGGAAGACGGCGGCAGCCTCACGCCGCAGGTCTCGCTGCCGGTGAATAAAAGCCTGATCGCCTCCCGGCTGAACCTGACCCCGGAAACCTTCTCGCGGATGTTGCACCAGTTGATCGAGGCGGAGCTGATCAAGGTGGACGGACGCGACATCACGCTGGTGGATGTGGACAAGCTGAAGGCCTTTGGCAGCTGCGCCTAAAACGCCCCACGCCCCCAACCGTAGGGTGGGAGGAGCGCAGCGATACCCACGCGGAAACGGGTGCGACGCCACAGTCCGCCGGACAGCCACCGATTTGGTGGGTATCGCCTGACGGCTCCACCCACCCTACCCAAACGCGGCCCCAAACACGGCCCCACCGTAGGGT